>JAGLFC010000114.1 GCA_023144715.1 Gammaproteobacteria bacterium
ATTACTCGAGCACAAAAAGAACTGACGTTTAGTTTAACCCATCAACGCAGACAATATGGGGAAATGGTCGATTGTATTCCCAGCCGTTTTTTAGAAGAATTGCCTCAAGAAGATTTACAATGGAAACAAAAAAAACTGGAAGGAGAAGAGCGTAAAGAATTTGGACATAAAAGTATCGCAGGACTTAGAGATTTATTAGAATAAAAAAATATACTCAAGAAAAAAAGCCGTTTTTCATAGGGTTAGTGATAAAACGGCTTTAGTTTGCATTAATGAAGTCATTCACAAAAACAGCAATAGTGTTTTTAGAAACCTTTAGAGATACTTAATATAACACGGTCATCACACACGCTTTTACCACCTGCATAAATTTCACATTCTTTATCATTTAAATCACTACCCACATAACTTAAATCAAAATTAACACCTGCAAGATCTTTACTGATGCCCACTTTGTAGTCTGTATAGTCAAAATCTCTATCCGTATCGACTTTATCTTTATCATAGGCATCACCGAAAGATTTACCGACCGTAGTACTTAATGCAACTTCATAAGGCAGAGCATAATCAAAGCTTAACTTAACATAATTGGCACTTTCATCCGTATTATACCAATCATCCGAATAAGAATAAGAGGCTGAAAAATAACTATAACGTAAGCCAGCACTGACTTCATTCGTTTCATAATTGGCATCATTATAGTTATATCGTATAAATTCAACATTATAATCCACACCGCTCTCACCAAATGTATTAGCAAAACCTAAATAAGTATCCACTTCAAGATGAGTTTCACCAAAGTCTACATTGGATGCCCAAACACCTGCATAAATACCACTCTCATGTTCCCAATCAAAACCACCTTGTATGGCACCATCATTGCCTGTTTGTGAAATACCACGGAAATAATAATCTGTTACTAAAGCAACATTAGCTGAAATAGGTAATGTAGAAGTACTCGTAGATTTCGTAACATCTCCAATGCTTTTAGCAACACTCAATATGACACGATCATCACAAATACTGTTACCTCCTACATAGGCATCGCATTCTTTATTGCTTAAATCATTACCCACATAACTGAGATCCCAAGTTAAACCAAATAAATCTTTGCTCACACCAATCTTATAATCTATATAATCAAAATCTCTATCGGTATCGACTTTATTTTTATCATAAGCATCACCAAAAGACTTACCTACACTCAAACTTAACGTATGATCTAATGGCAAGTCATAGGAAAAATCTAATGTAAAATAATTGGCACTTTCATCCGTATTATACCAATCATCTGAATAAGAATAAGAGGCTGAAAAGTAGCTATAACGTAAACCAACACTGACCTCATTCGTTTCATAATTAGCGTCATTATAGTTATATCGTAAAAACTCAACATTATAATCCACACCGCTATTACCAAATGTATTGGCAAAACCTAAATAAGTATCTACTTCAAGGTGAGTGTCCCCAAAATCTACATTGGATGCCCACACACCTGCATAAACACCACTCTCATGCTCCCAATCAAATCCACCTTGTATTGCACCATCATTACCTGTTTGTGAAATACCACGGAAATAATAGTCCGTCACTAAAGCAACATTGGCTGACACAGTACCAAATCCTTCGGCATTAGAAACAATAGGTATCGTAACAGCAGAAACAACGGCTATCGACAGTAAAGATTCTTTAATTATATTCATAACATCACTTATCCCAAAATTTATATTGTAGAAAATAACAAAATTATTTTTATTTACACATTTATTATGCTAACAATAATATAATAACTCGTAATCAAATCGTTAATGATTGTTTTATATTTTTAATTAATAGTAACAGAAGATAAAAACTACATTAACTTTATCATCTAACACATTGTTTCTTATTCTACTCAATATTTTGTATTTGTTCACGCATTTGTTCAATTAATACTTTCATATCAACCGATGCTCGAGTCATTATGCTCGAAATAGACTTAGATCCCAAAGTATTTGCTTCTCTATTCAGTTCTTGCATTAAAAAATCTAATCGTCGCCCAATGGCATCATGGCTCTTTAAGGTATGAGTAATTTCATTCAAATGAGTGTCCAGACGGTCTAATTCTTCAGCAACATCACTTTTTTGTGCTAAATAAACCATCTCTTGTTCAAGACGATTGTGATCCATATCTGCGGTTAAACTTTGTAATTTATCTTCGAGACGAATTTTTTGAGCCTCTAAGATAAGGGGCATTTCTTCACGGACTAATGCTATTTTCTGAGTTATTTCTATCACTCTTTGCTCTATCATCTGTTTTAGAGCTTGACCTTCTCTTTTTTTACTTTTAATTAAATTATCTATCACTTGTTCAAATAAATTGAGCAAATCATCTTGAATCAAGGCATGATCAATAGACAACGCATCCATAACCTCTGGCCATGTTAAAATATCTATTGCCTTAATAGGTGCTGGATGATCAATCAGCTTGTCAATATCATTGAGTGTCTGTACTAATTGTGTGGCCAATTCATGATTAAAAGAAATGATAGGTTTGTCTTCTGCTTGGAGATGTAAGTGAATAACAATCTCTAATTTACCGCGTTTTACTTTTTCTTTAATTTTATCACGTAAATTAATTTCTAAAGCTCTCAAGATTTCGGGTATTCTGATATTCATTTCTAAAAAACGATGATTGACACTCCGTAATTCTATAGAAATCAAGCCGAAATGAAATCTTTCTTCTTTATAGGCATAACCTGTCATGCTTTTAATCATTAAAATTTCCCCAAAATGTCAATTTAATTCATGATTGTAGCATAGTAGATAGTATTTCTATCTTGATCTCATTATAATTGTGTCTAATCACTATAATATCTTAGGAAAGAATATAAATTTATGGAGCATAATACAGCCCCATTACCAAAGAACACTCTAGTCGATGAGTATATTATAGATAATGTACTTGGCAGTGGTGGCTTTAGTATTGTTTATAATGCACATTTGGCTTCAGATAAAAAGCACACCGTTATTATTAAAGAATTTATGCCAAAAAAATTGGCGATGCGTGTTAATACAAAAGAAGTGGCAAGCCTTAATAACCAATCTCCTGAATCCTTTAATAAAGGACGTAAACTTTTTTTTCAAGAAGCACGCACTCTCGCCATGCTTAAACATCCTAATATTGTGGATGTGATCACTTTTTTTCAAGAAAATGGCACTGCCTATATGGTTATGAAGGATGAAAAAGGTGTGAATATGCAAAGCTATATTCGCAAATATAATGGTATGCTCAGTGAACGATTATTAAGAACTGTTTTCCCACAATTATTATCCAGTGTGCAAATGATACATGAGCATGATTTATTACACTTAGATATCAAGCCTAGCAATGTTCATTTACGTCAAGGAGGCCGTCCTTTATTACTTGACTTTGGTGCTGTTAGAGAACGCATGAAAACACGTTTATATGATGCTCGTGTGGTGGCGACATCAGGTTTTGCTCCCATTGAACAACTAACTGAACGTGGCTATATGGGACCTTGGACAGATATTTATGCCATTGGTGCAACCATGCGTAGTTGCCTTGATGGCACTGCACCTCCTAATTCAAGACTGCGTCAAGATAATGATCCGCTAAAGCCTGCTATCACTGCCTACAAAAAAAAATATAGTTCACTTCTTTTAGGAGCAATTGATTGGGCAATGGAACCTAATCAACGTTTACGACCACAAAACTGTCTAGAATTGATGGAAGAGTTAGCAAAAATTCCTAAGTACACAGAGCCTCAGTCACAATCACTATTAGATAAGCTACATCTTAGCAAATTATCTAATGCCATGCCTTGGAATAAAAATAAATCATAGGAAAGACTCAATGAGCAATAGTACTTCTCACCGCCCAAGTGGCAGAGACAATGATGAACAACGTCTTGTTAAAATCACTCGCAACTACACCAAACACGCCGAAGGCTCTGTATTAATTGAATGTGGAGAAACAAAAGTGCTTTGTACCGCTTCTGTTGAAACAAGAGTACCAGGCTTTTTACGAGGCAAAGGTCAGGGTTGGGTAACGGCAGAATATGGTATGTTACCTCGCTCTACAGGTAATAGAATGCGTCGCGAATCCTCAGCAGGCAAGCAAAGTGGGCGTACTATGGAAATCCAGAGGCTCATCGGACGTTCATTACGTGCTGTGATGGATCTTGAAGCTCTAGGAGAAAATACCATTACCCTAGATTGTGATGTTATTCAAGCCGATGGTGGCACTCGCACTGCGTCTATTTCCGGTGCTTATGTTGCCTTAGTTGATGCGGTGAATGATATGCTTAAAAAGAAAATTATTAAGAAAAACCCATTGCATGGACAAGTTGCGTCCATTTCTGTTGGTATTTATAATGGTGAACCTGTTTTGGACTTAGATTATAATGAAGATTCTAATGCCGAAACCGATATGAATATTGTTATGAATGAAGCCGGTGGTTTTATTGAAGTACAAGGCACAGCCGAAGGTCATGCCTTTCAGCCTGAAGAGTTAAATGCTATGTTAGCACTCGGAAAAAAAGGTATTTTACATTTAATTGATCAACAAAATAATGCGTTAGAATCAAATTAACAGGAAAACAAATGGAATCCAATACAAAAATTGTACTTGCCAGCGGCAATAAAGGTAAGGTCAGAGAATTTGTAAAAATGTTTACCGATTTAGGACTTAATATTATCCCTCAAACAGAACTGGGTGTCGGTGATGTACCTGAAACAGGTACCACTTTTGTTGAAAATGCCATTATTAAAGCACGCTATGCCTCTGAAATCACTGGAATGCCTGCTATTGCGGATGATTCTGGCATTGAAGTGGATTACATTAAGGGTGCACCGGGTATTTATTCTGCCCGTTATTCCACTCTGGAGGGGAGTAAAGAGTATGGTGCAAATTCGACTGATGAAAATAATAATCTCAAACTGTTAGATGCACTCAAAGAGGTCAAAGATGATGCACTTCGTACCGCTCGTTACCAGTGTATTTTAGTTTATATGCGTCATGCGGCCGATCCAACGCCTATTATTTGTCAAGCAGCTTGGGAAGGCATCATTATGCGTGAAGAAGTCGGTGATAATGGCTTTGGCTACGATCCTTTATTCTGGGTGCCTGAGCATCAAATGTCTTCTGCTCAACTTGACCCTGACATAAAAAATGG
>JAGLFC010000115.1 GCA_023144715.1 Gammaproteobacteria bacterium
TTATTATTGACTCAGAACAATGATCTTATTATGATTAGTCATTACACTTAGAACGTGATGATATAATAATCTAATATAAAGGTGATTAAAATGAGTATTGAAACAATTCTTGGTGAACTACGTGGCATAAAAGGCTATAAAGGTTCTGGTTTAATGGATTTTACTGGTGAACTCCTTATTTCAGATACAACCGATGATAGTATTGATTTTGAACTGGCTTCAGCCACATTTAATGATATTTTCAGAGGAGCTCACGAAGCATCTGGCAAAGTAGGTTTGCAACAGACGACAGAAATGGTATTAAGCACTCCTAATGGTATTATTATTATGCTTTGTTCTGGTGTACGTGCTGAACCACATCTTCATTTAATTGCGGTTCTTGAAAAAGATGGTAATCAGGCACTTGCAAAAATGACCATGAATAAATTAGTCCCTAAGTTTCTTAAAGAACTCGCTTAGTTGTTACTATAATTTTATTAAGTTCAGATGATATTTTTTAATAATTGTCAGAGATAATTATTATATTTATATCTTTTATCAATCGACAAATTTGAAAAATATGCCTTCTTTAACAAAAAATAATTTTCTGAATTTAATTCAACTTCATGTCCCACTAGAACAACATGGCACTATGTTCAGTGGGTATTGTCCTTTTTGTTTTGATAATGAAGAAACCTTTATTGCGTATTCAGAAGAACAAAAATGGACATGCTTTTCATGTCAAAAAAAAGGGAATATTACCTATTTTATAGAAGAAACAGAATCACTTTCAAAGCAAGATGCCGAAATTTTTATTGATCAGTTTATTCAACAAGCACAAAATACCGAAGATATAAATTCTGAACCAGAACCTGAAATAGAGCTTATTCCTGAATCAGAACCAGAACCTGAAATAGAGCTTATTCCTGAACCAGAGCCAGAACCTGAAATAGAGCTTATTCCTGAACCAGAGCCAGAACCTGAAATAGAGCTTATTCCTGAACCAGAGCCAGAGCCTAAAATAGAGCTTATTCCTGAACCAGAGCCAGAACCTGAAATAGAGCTTAGTGCGAGTGACCATTCTGATATAAAAATGAGTATGTCTCCTCATTCAGAGCTTGATGTATCCCACATCGAAGTTGATAATACTGAAATTGCTATTTCTCATTCAGAAATAATAACCTCTGATCCTGAAATGATTATTTCTAATGTCGATAATATTGGTATTATTGAACAATTATTAGCAACGTTTCATGACTGTTCTGGCTGTCATGGTATTTCAATTATTCATACAAGTGATAATACATTTATTGGTTCTTCAATGAATGAATTTAATACTAAAGATATTCTTGCTCTAAATTTATTTGTTCTCAATACATTAAAACTTGCACACAATATTCTGGGTGACTTTGATAATAATAGTTCAAAACTTATATTTCGTATGAATGTTGTCATACAATCAACTCCTAAAAAACTTATTTGGGTGCCTATGCACTCTAAAGAAGATCATAAATACAATATGCTCATATTACTGGATGGTAATGTCAGTGAAAAAATGCTTCTTATTAAATTAAAAAAACATCTAGAAAATATTGATATTTAAAAGGCATAATATTATGTTAGAAATTAAATGTCTAAAACGTAATTTTGGACAAACAGTGGCTGTTGATAATATTGATTTGAGCATATCTGATAACACCGTTATTGCTCTTTATGGAAAAAACCAAAGTTTAGGCACGACCACTTTAATTAATCTACTTTCTGGTCATCTTCAACCTGACTCAGGAGAAATAATGTTTAATGGTCAAAATATTATTCCTTTAAATCCCTGCCAAAGAAAAGAGTTAGGGCTGAGTTATGTGGCACAAGAAGACTATCTTTTTGATGAGCTGACTATTGCTGATCATGTTTTAGCAGTGGCTCGAAATTCAACTACAACAGTGAACGAACTCTATGCTCAATGGCGTATGGATAGCCAGTTTTTAAAGAAAAGTTTTACGGCTTTAGCCAGAGCAGGTATTGATGTACCGATGGAAACAAAAATAAAAGATCTCCCCAGCCTTAAGAAAAAATTATTAACCTTGGGTTTAGCAATGTTAGAACCCTTTAAATTATTAGTATGGGAAGATCCATTCAAAGAAATAGAGGCTGATTCATATCAAGAAATTACTAAAATGATTAACGAGCTTCAAGAGGAGCATAAGACTATTCTATTTACCTGTAATGAACTTGATATTGCTCAACAAATTACTGATCAAATATTTGTGATAGAGGATGGCAAAATAAGCCCTTACGACACACAATGACCACAGCATTTATTACACATCCATCATGCTTGCTCCATAAAATGGCTGAACATCATCCAGAGCAACCTGAGCGAATAACAGCCATCCAAAAACAATTAGTATTATCAGAATTGGATCAGCAATTACAGTATTACACTGCACCTAAAGCCTCCATTGAACAATTAAAATCAGTTCACGAGGCCTCTTATGTCGATCTTATTTTTAAAAAATCACCTAAAGAGGGTTTACGTTATATTGATAGCGATACCGCAATGAATCCTTTTACTTTTGATGCTGCTTTACATGCTGTAGGGGCAAGTATTATGGCCGTTGATCTTGTCATGACAGAACAACATAAGAGTGCTTTTTGTGCGGTACGTCCTCCGGGGCATCATGCGGAAAAAAAACGAGGGATGGGCTTTTGTTTTTTTAATAATATTGCAATAGCAGCCACTCATGCGTTTCATCAATATCATTTAGAACGTATTGCTATTATTGATTTTGATGTGCATCATGGCAATGGAACAGAAGATATTTTTTCTGATGATCCTAGAGTATTTTTTTTCTCTAGCTATCAACATCCCTTTTATCCTTATCGAAATGCACAAAAAATACATAAAAATATCCATAACCTACCACTGTCTTCAAAAACAACAAATGCACAATTTCGCCAAGCATTTGAACAACATTGTTTTCCTCCATTGCACCAGTTTAAACCACAATTATTAATGATTTCAGCAGGATTTGATGCTCATGAAAAAGATGATCAATCAAATTTAAGCCTACATGAAAACGATTATCGTTGGCTCACAAAACAATTAAAAAAAATAGCGGATCAATATGCACAAGGACGTATTGTATCCATTCTTGAGGGGGGCTATCACTTGGATGCACTGGCTCATAGTGTCCAAACTCACATTGAGGAATTAATATGACTTGTCAATTAAGTAATTTAGTCGGCACATTAAAGTGGAACATTAATGATGATGTTGCACAACTTAAATTTTCAGAAATCGAAAAAGGGCTTTCTTTAGATACCATTATCATTCCCGCCAGTTGTCGTGGACAAGGTATTGGTAGTCAGCTATTAACAGAATTTATTAATCTGGCCACTATAAAAAAGAAAGATATTTATCTGACCGCACGTCCTTTAGGTGGTAGAACCAATCCTGAACGATTAGAACGCCTTGTTCATTTTTATAAAAAATTAGGTTTTGAGACCTTAGAAGAAGGTGTCAGTGTTTCTCACATGGTTCGATATAGCAACGCTATATAAATATTTAACTCCATTAAGTCACCTAAAAAACGTATCAACGCTGTTTTGGCTTTCTATTTTTTTGTGACTTTCTTCTATTATCAGGCATGACAAGGTGTTTATTGACCTTTCCACGTTGACCGGGATGTACAACACGTCCTCGTTGATCCAATTCAGGTTCAGCAACATGCAAGGCAACACTACCATAAAGTGCCTGCATATTTCTTTCATCCATTTCTTCCCAACGTCCGGGTTTTTGCCAACGTGGTAACTTTACCAAGCCATAACGCACTCGTGATAAACGACTGACCGTCACCCCTAGTGCTTCCCACATACGACGCACTTCACGATTACGACCTTCTTTAAGGGTAACATGATACCAGTGATTAGCCCCCTGCCCTCCAACATAGATCACTTTATCAAAATGTGCCATGCCATCATCAAGATTAATGCCTTCTTTAAGTTGTTCAATATCCGCATCCGTTACTTCACCTAAGACACGCACCGCATATTCACGTTCAATTTCACTGGATGGATGCATCAGCTTATTGGCAAGTTCACCGTCATTGGTTAACAGAATCAGACCAGAAGTATTAATATCCAATCGCCCAACAGAAATCCAGCGTCCTACTTTTAGATTGGGTAAATTATCAAAAATAGTATTAGGATGTTCTGGATCGTTACGGCTACATATTTCACCCGGAGGCTTATGATATATTAATACACGTTGTTTAGGTTTTTGCCAAGCAATAAATAATTCTTTATTATCAAGAAAGATACGCTCCGTACCGTTCACTCTCTCGCCCAATTGTGCCACACTCTTATCAATTTTTATGCGTCCCTGAGCGATAAGACGTTCTGCTTCACGTCGTGATGCGTGACCTGAACGAGCAATGACTTTTTGTAATTTTTCACCACTAGGAGCATAATCTGTACGCTCACGCTGTGCATTTTCAAGTGCTTCTTGTTCAAGCATGGCTTCTTTAGAGGGTAACTCTTCATTTTTATGAAAAATTCGCTCAGAATAATCAGGCTTAGATGTTTTATAATAATGGGTCATATTATGCTATCTTTAATAAATGTATACAGTAGGATGAAATATCAGATTATAATTGTGAGTCAATATATTTATCAGTCGCCATTCTAGCAATAAATGATCGATAAATAGTGGGGAAATCACCGACAATAGATTTTTTCAGTGGTTCACAGTTGACTAATGTATCCATCCAACCTTTTATATTGCTTGGTAAAGCTTCTAATGAAAATGGTTGAAATAATTGATTTAAGGTGTGCATTCTTAAAAATAAGGGGGCATACGTTGAGTCTATTGTGGTGAACTGTTCACCGTAAAAGAACCCACCGTTTTGCGAAGACAGTACTGCTGATAATGGTTGAAATTTATTGATCAGTGCTTGATTAGCTTGCTGAAATGAGTCTTCATCAGTCGCTTGTAAGACACCCATTAATGCACCAAAACAAGTATTAATATATTCACTCCATGCTCTCATTTGAGCTGTTTGCAACTCATCCTTAGGTTCTATAGAGATGGGAGAGATTTGTGCAATATAATCATTAATCACCGCAGATTCAAAGACAGTATCACTATTATTAACACGTAAAACAGGTACATTACCTAAAGGAGAAATTGTAGAAAAATCATCAGGCATTTGACCCGGTGTTAATACTGTTGCTTTATAGGGAAGTTGGCTTTGAATCAGACTCATTTGCACGCGCTGTGCAAATGGGCAAAAGTCAAATAAAAATAATTCAATCGTTTCTGGGGGTGTACAATCACTCATAATCATTCTCTTTGGTTGATGTTTTTAAAGACTTAACGAGCGGTACCACTAAGCAAGTCTATCTTTCTAATAACAAATTGTGTCGATGCAGAATTAAGTACACTTATTTCTTTATTATCTAATAAAAAGTACCCTTCAACTGCCGTGGATTGTTGAGGAGCCAAGCGAGTCTTAATAGAATGATTTTTGGCACTCATTAATTGGCATTGTTTAAAATCAGTGGTCTTGGCAGTTGGACAATTAAAAAATGATACTTTCAGCATAATAGATTGTAAACGGTATTTTTTTGATTGATTACTCAGTTGTCCGCTGAGTTTATAATAATGACCATACGCTAATGTATAACTGACTTGAGTGAGTTCAATTTGATTTAAAGGAATCAGCTCTTTTTTTCGTTCTATACGATTGTCTTTTTGAAAATAAAAAAAGACAGCAGCCAAAATCATTAAAATGGCCAGAGCAATAACTATTTCACCAAAAGCAGGTTTTCTTATCGTAATATAAGCGAGTAAAAAAACAACCACTAAGGCAACTACAACACCGATTACTAATGTCATTCACTGGCTCCGTTTTTTGGATAATTATTGATCAGATAAACTCACACGTCGCTGTTGCACGGCTTCGGATAATTTAGTCAAAATCGTTAGGCTATCTTCCCAATTAATACAAGCATCAGTAATACTTTGCCCATACAATAATTCTTCTTTTGTTTTACAATCTTGACGACCTTCAACAAGATGTCCTTCAATCATCGCACCAATGATACGTGAATCACCGCCCGCAATTTGTTGAGCCACATTTTCGGCAACATCCAATTGTCTTTTAAATTGTTTTTGGCTATTGGCATGACTAAAATCAATCATCACATTATCTTTTGTACCTGATTTTTCTAATCTGGATGCCACACTTTCAACATGTGTTGCATCATAATTAGGTTCTGCACCACCGCGTAAAATAATATGACAATCTTCATTACCAGAGGTATTAAAAATAGCGGATGTCCCCTCTTTGGTCACGGATAAAAACACATGGGGGCGACTGGCTGAAGAAATAGCATCTATTGCCACATGAACACCACCATCGGTTGCATTTTTAAAACCAACAGGACAGGATACTCCTGAAGCTAATTCTCGATGCACCTGACTTTCTGTCGTACGTGCACCAATCGCTCCCCAACTGATGAGATCAGCAATATATTGAGGAGAGATCAGGTCTAAAAATTCAGTCGCTGTGGGTACACCCAGATTGTTAATATTGACGAGTAATTCACGCGCCATACTCAAGCCTTTGTTAATTTGAAAAGAATCATCTAAATCAGGATCATTAATTAAGCCTTTCCAACCGACTGTAGTGCGAGGTTTTTCAAAATAAACACGCATGACAATTAATAAATCTTGTTCAAAATGTTCACGAGCAGTTTTGACTAAATGAGCGTATTCATTAGCTGACTTAACATCATGAATTGAGCAAGGTCCTACAATGACAATTATTCGATCATCTTCGCCATTAAGGATGTTATGAATGCCCTGACGTGCAGTGGTAATGGTATTTTGTGCGTGTTCTGTACTAGGATATTGTTGGTGTAAGGCTTCAGGTGCAAGTACATCACTCATACCAACAATACGTAAATCATCTGTTTTTACTGTCATTCCATCATTCCAAAAAACTAAACGTTCTTATATACATAAGGTTAAAAATACAAAAATTAAAAAGGTTTAAGAGTATAACACAATCAAAAATCAAACATTAAGTAAATCCATTTATTTTACAGATACTACTTTATCACCGGCTTTAATCCAGTTTATGATACCGCGTTGTAGATGGTTCACTTGTTTATAATCTAATTTTTTATCTAAAAATTGGGAAATTTGTCCTGTTCGATTGCCTGAGCGACAAATTAAAATAAATTTTTTATTTTTTGTGGTAATTTTACTGAGATCAGAGAGCCATTTGTCCATATTATATTTACCGCGTTCATCAAAAAATGTCAGTAGATGACTGCCTTTCACAATACCTGTTTCTTTCCATTCACCCGCAGTACGAATATCAATAAGAGGTACGCCTTCAGCCATTAATTGCTTTAATTGATCATTATTCAATTGACCCACTTCTGCTGAAACATTGGACAGTGAAAAAATAGTCACAAATAATGCAATAATAAAAGATAGCTTGGTATTTTTAATCATAGTTGAACTCTTCAGTAAATTAAGATGACGCTATTTTAGCATACACTAATCTATAGAAACAAAATTAATATAATTATGAGGCTATTGTGATTTTAATTACTTTAGTTACTCATGGATATTAATATAATGACCCTATGATTGTAAAATACATTCAAAATCATAACATTATTTTTGGGCATCATTATGAAACAACTTATTATATTGCTTTTTTTTATTAGTATTTTATTTAATTTTTGTTGGGCAACTCAATCATTAGAATTATCTTCTTGGGATTTAGAGGCTATTAATGCGTCACGAATAAATTATATTCAGGATAGCAAGAACACTGTAAAAAAAGAGCTTTATTTATCACTCATTAAAGAAAAAAATCAACACCATTCACTGAGTTTTTTAGAAAAACACACTTTAAAAGCATTATTACCTAAACAGATCATAGAAAATTTAGCAGGGGAACCTGTATTTGATTCTACCAACCACGCTGTGTTTATTACGTCAAAAGAAGGCTGGGTCACCAAGTATAATTTACACACAGGACAAGCAGAAATTAACATTAGAGTGGGGCTTAAAAGTGCCAATAGTGTTTTATCAAGCAATGGTCATTTTTTATTAGTTGGTAATCAACAACCTGCCAATTTAGTATTTCTTAATCCTAAAGATTTAAGCATTGTTCAGATTATCCCTGTACAAGATCGTAAAGGTAATTTATCACCTGTCACGGTGGTTCGTGACGCAGGTGAAGTACATGGTTTTATTGTGATTCCAAAACACTTTCC
>JAGLFC010000116.1 GCA_023144715.1 Gammaproteobacteria bacterium
AACAGGATCAAGAAAATTCTGATCAATCCGATGACAACAAAGAAAATTCAGACGATCAAAAACAAGATAAAAAAAGTAATAGTGATGAGCAATCTTCTCAAGAAAACAAGTCCGATTCTCAAGAATCAGACACTGATCAACAAGATGAATCCTCACAAAAGAACGATGAGCAATCTGAACAAGCAAAATCACCTGAAGATTCACAGGCTAAAGAACCACAAGAAAGTAACTCTCCTGAGAAAAATACTCAAGAAGAAAAAGAAGCACAAGCTAAAAAACAGGCATCTGAAAAAGATAATGAAGAACAGCAAGAAGCAACAGGTAAAACAAGCCCAGAAGATGTATTGTCACAATTAAGTCCTGAAGAGCAACAATCTCTTAAACAATGGCTACAACGTATCCCTGATAATCCGGGAAGATTATTAAAAATAAAATTTCGCAATAATACACTCTTAAAGCAAAAAAACACGGATACAGAAAATCAGTATGAAGGAGATCCATGGTAATGACTCAACAACACAATAAAACACCGATATTAATTGCCTATTATTTATTAATATTTTTATTATTATCACCCTGCCATACACTTTTAGCTCAGGTGACTGCAAGCACTGATCGTGCTTCATTGAGTATTGATGAAACCATTAATTTACACATTAAATCCGATCAAGAGTCAGGCGATCCTGACTTTAGTGTACTTGAAAATCAATTTCAAATACTCAGTAAAAGCAAAAGTCAAAATTATAGTGTGATTAATGGCGTTACCTCACGTACTCATACTTGGAATATTACCTTACTTCCTAAAAAGATTGGCACATTAATAATTCCAGCTATTTCAGTAGGTAATGAACAGTCTCAACCAATTCACTTAACTGTAAATAAGCCATCAAAAAGTCCGGGCATTGATGGTAAAGATGTCTATTTAAAAGTAAATATTGAGGATAAAAAAGACCATTATTATGTTCAGCAACAAGTGATGGTAACCGTACAATTATTTCATCGTATTCGTTTTTCTAATGCCAGTTTAAATGATTTAACGATTGATAATGCGGTTGTTGAAAAAATAGGTGAAGACAGTCAGTACAACAAAACGGTTGGTCAACATCGTTATAATATCATTGAACGTCGTTATGCTGTTTTTCCTCAGAAAAGTGGTACTTTACATATTCCAGCACTGATTTTTTCGGGTAATGTTGAAATCAGTCAAAGTTTCTCTTTATTTTCTCAAGCAGGACGTAAACTGATTCGTCAAAGTCAATCATTACAATTAACCATACAGGCTATACCTGATTCGTATACAGGATCGACTTGGTTACCTGCTGAAAATCTCACCATAGAAGCAAAAATTATTGATAATACTCAGGCTATTATGATGGGTGAGGCCATTACTCGTCATATTATTGTCACCGCTACAGGACTTTTGGGATCACAATTACCCGCGATAGAAATTCCTGCGTCTAAAGCAATAAAAATTTACCCTGATAAAGAACAAATTAACAGCCAATTAATTAATAATAAAATTGTGGGCAGTCGGCGTGATATTATTGCTATTATTCCCTTAAAAGAAGGTGAATTTACCTTACCAGAAATTACATTAGATTGGTGGAATACTCAAACACAACAACAAGAAACCGCTGTTCTAAAGGCTCAAACATTATTAGCACAAGCTAATCCTGAACAAGTTATTCAGCCAACTCGTGTAACAAGCTCCACGCAAGATGTGATTGAAACTACTACAGAACAAGTACTTTCTGAAACAAAAATCATCTATAAAGAATTACCACTGATCCAAAATAAATGGTTTTGGAGTACTCTTGTTTTATCTCTTTTAGGGCTATTTACATTAATAATAGGGTTAATACGTTCAAGAAAATCACACACCAGCACAAAAATTATTTCTCATTCTGAACAATTATCCATTAACGCTGTAGAAGCCGATCATTACTTACAGCAAGTTTATAATCATTGTAACAATAATGAAGCCCATCAAACGAGCCAAGCACTGGTACAATGGGCAAACTATTATTTTAATACTGCTCTAATACCTGATTTATCAGAGGTGATTGCATTAAGCAATGATACTGCTCTGAGTGAAGCCATTATGAACCTAGAACAATGCCAATATTCACAAGATAAAGAACACTGGCAAGGTCATGTTTTAGAGACATCTCTTAAAGCATATCTACAAAAAAATAGAGAAAATAATACTAAGAAAAAAGTGGATCCTCAAGCATTCGCTTCTTTAAACTTATAATTTTATAGCACTAAGACTGAAGGTTAGGATTGTTTATTTGCAAAAAAATTAGAAGGAATAAGCACTAATAAAAGCCAGATAAACGCATGAAATCCTCCACTCGCCTGCTGTGAAACATAAGATGAAATAATGGCTTCAAAGACCACAATAACCACAACAAGTAACCAACCTGACAAACCAATATCACGAATACGTTTTGCCATGATATTCAGACTCATAAAGGTGATTAGTCCCATAAAAATTCCTAAAATGATCATAAAGGGCAAAGTAAACCATTCTCTTAACTGTGCCTGTGCTGCTTGAATATCACCACCGAGAATATGTTCACCTGCTCCAATTGCCATAACGGCTGACAACATAAAGATCAACACAAATAACGCTAATAGAAATGAATAAGTAAAGTATTGAAGACGCACCAATCGTCCATTTTTAATATTACCAATAAAAGCATTTAACATTTTTTTAGATCCTTTATAGTTATCAGTAAAATAATGTTGAATATAATCCAATCAATTCTATCTGATTTTATCTAAATCATAATAAACTATCCACCCTAATTAAAAAATTATATTTCTGAAAAATATTTTTATAGTATTTAATGGAGTTTTTCTATATTATTTCTAAATGAGACTGTTTTTCAATTTTTTTGAGAATAATCGTTTATTCGCTACCAGTCTCTTAGTATTTTATTACAATTAAATAGTGAGGTTTTTAATGAAACGTATCATGTCTTATAGCGTATTACTGGTTTTATCAAGTGCCATTTTATTAGCTTTTAGTTCTTCTGCCATTGCAGCAACTGTTTCACAAATGAAAGCCTGTAAAATGGCTGTATTAGAACAAGGTAAATTCCATGATTTACCTATGGCGGCTGTTTCTGTCTATCCTGGTGGAAAAGAAAGTCATGCCCTTTTTTCTGTACGTTGGGATGGTTTAACGGCGAATGGCTATTGCAAGGTTAAAGGTGTGAGCAGTATTAAAAAGGTGAAAATTAACAATTTTCATGATGGCAGATATGGAAATAATAATCCTGCTCAAGGTAGTTCTAATAGTATGGGTGATATGGATGGCTTTTATTTTGATCGCCATATAGGAAAGTGGCGTGATCCAGCAGGTGAGACATGCCATACTTGTACGCCTGAAAATGGTTTTCCCAATCATTCTTATTATTAAGAAGCTAAGTAAATGGACAAATTTAATGCACACTATAATATTTTAGTATTTTTAATTTAATCAATTAGTTACGTTAAACCTGTAGTTGATATTAATTATGTCCATCTACTTAATATAGTTATTTTATTATGGTTGCATTTGTATTAATTAACGTTAGGGTATTTAAAATGTGGGATAAGAACTATTTGTTATTTGTTATTTGTTTTTGCAGTACTTCTATCTGGGCCTGTTCTTGCCTCAGAGAAAGGAACAGGCGTTTATGCTAATCGTTGTGATAGTACGGGTGATAAATACACGATTACAATCAATAGAAACGGTACCGCTAACGTCAAAACCCCCCGTCATAAAACTTATAATAATGTAATGACTTCCTATTCATTTTTTGGAGATACTACGCCATCGGATCTGATTGTAGCCATACTTTTTGATAGTAATAATAGCCCATTACCCTCTTATAAAGGGAAAACAGGTTGGATTGAAATATGGGAAGCAGACGCAAGTTCAGAAAAATTTCTTATGTTGGAAAACGGTCGTGCGAGTAAAGAATTCAAACAGTGTCAATCTAATTCTGCATCTAAAGTAACCGTTGCACAGATGAAGGCTTGTAAAATGGCTGTTTTAAATGAGTCTCAATTTGAAGACTTACCAATGGTTGCTGTATCGGTTTACCCAGGAAAAAAATCAAACCACGCTCATTTTAGTGTCCGTTGGAACGGCATTAAAGCCGATGGACATTGTAAAGTCAGTGGTTTTGATCGTGTCAACAAAGTTAAAATTAAGCAGTTTCATGATGACAGACGTGGAAACACTAAAAACTATCAATCTGAAGAAAGGGATGGATTTTACTGGGATCGCCATATAGGAAAGTGGCGTGATCCAGCAGGTGAGACATGCCATACTTGTACGCCTGAAAATGGTTTTCCCAATCATTCTAGCTATCGTTAAAATAAACGATTAGGAAATATCAAGAAAGCACTATAGTTTTTCACATAATTAACTATATGAATGTGTATAAAGGTACGTATGATAAAATAAGCATTTTTGACATACTGCCTTTAGGCTTATTTAATGTATTTTTTATTGATACCACCTTCAATGCTGTATGGAGTATTT
>JAGLFC010000117.1 GCA_023144715.1 Gammaproteobacteria bacterium
GCAATGGCTTTCTTTTCTTCGTCTGTCGTCAGGTGAGTAATACCTTTCATAGCAGCCGTCATACCATTGTTTCTTTTACCACTTTGAATATCTTTCATTTGGTTAAAGGCATAATCAGCATTTTGACCTGCTAATTTTGGGTATGAAGGCATAATAGGTGTTTTTGCATCTTTACCATGACAGGCAGAACAACCACCTTTAGTCGCATCTAAATATAAAGCAGCACCGTCTAATGCCATAGCACTTGTAGCAAAACCAGAAGCACAAACAATTGCAATAGCCATTTGAGTTAATTTTTTCATATTATTTCCTTTCATTATTTAATAAAGAGTGGTTAAAAATTTTTAATAAATTTTATTAAAACTCAGATACAGTATATAGCTTGATAGCTTAATAGTCGCTGAATAAGAACACAGTGAGTTATATCACACTGCTTCAAAAAACACCATGCAATAATTGGACTGATACACAATTTAAGGATTTCAATTTTTAAAAATCAGATGATTATATTTTTTAAGAAACTTTTATTGAATTCCAGTGTCAAAGAAATACAATTAAATGTAAAACATATATTTTTAGATACAAAAGGAATCCTATAATGCACCATTTGTTGTATATTTTTTTATTCGCTGTAACTATGAGTAGTACTTCTTACGCTTCTTTTCATAATGATGCTGACAGTATTTTTAATTGGGCCGAAACTCATTATCCCGAGCTTCTAAAATCAAAACAAAATTCTCAAAATATTGATAATTGGTATTATCGTCATTATCCACAACTTGATTCTAAAGATGATGTCTATGTAGGTGTAAATCCAATGGGTGATGTATACACTTTTATTGCTAATAAACTTCAACGAGAAGGGTCTATAGAAGATTTTCTTGAACGAGTTCATCACTCAGATGTCGATATTGAAATTGTCAATCATGCAGGTAATGGTCAATGTGTCAATGTGCCATTACCTACTTCAGGTTTAGACGTTAATTACTCCATTTCAACAATGGATGAAAATAGAGAATTTAATATTGTTTATAATCATACAAATGATACCTTTGCACAAAGCACAATCACTATTGATTTTAATGAGAGTATGAGTTTAAGTGACATTAGCAGTCTAGCCAATATGGTAGATTTAGGCGATATGAAGAATCTAGCTGATATTAAAAATTTAACCAATATGGCAGATTTAGGCGATATGAATAACTTAGTGGATATTAGTAACATAATGACACAACAAAATTATCAAATTATTGATAATTATCTTTATTTAAAATCTACAGAAGTTAATAGCACACTATCACTTCCTTATTTGGGTAGTACAGCCATCATCGTAACAAGCACAAATTCTGAACCACAAAAAATAGGCCCTATCTTAAATTATTGTGAACAACAAAGTTGGTCTACACAGATCGTGAATCAAAGCATTACAAGTAATGCTATATACAGCATACCCGAAACCACAGAAATAATAAAAAGTAAATTAAAAGGGGGTTCTGTTGATGCGATTAATGAAGAAATTAATATTAGTGCTGGTTATTTTAATACCGTAAGGATAACAGAATATTTTGATCATGGTTATGTCATAACATGGTTGTCAATTGATGAGGGTATCTTTGTCAAAGCAGAAGCTTTTAATAATTCTGATGAATTAATCAGCCAAATAGAAGCAACTCTGATAAAGTAATTTTATTATTTCATTTACTATTTGTGTCTTATTTTTTTTCATATTATAATTTAAGCTCGTTTTATGGGTGACCCGTTTATCAATAATCATCAATAAAACACTTAATATTTTAAAGGATCATTCAATGTCATTTGCTTATAATATGCAACATGCTGATAATAGTTACACATTAGATAAAATATTAGATGAAATTTCAGGCATTCATGTCATCAAAAATAATAATATTGCTTGTATTCATGATGAAAATAGAGATATTTTTGAACTGACTAAAGGAAAAATTTCAGCTCATTTTAAATCAGGGAAAAAAGACGATATTGAAGATATTGTATTAATAAAAAATACCGTCTATATGTTAGATGCAAAAAAATGTATGATTTATGAGTATAAAAATTTTAAGCATTCTATGAAACATTATAAAACCTATCCTTTACATCTGAATAAAAATTCAGATCCTGAAGGTTTATGTTATGACAAGCATAATCAATGCCTTCTAGTGGCCTGCAAAAATGGAAAAAAAACAATTCGTGAAATATTTCAGTTTGATTTAAAGAAAAAAAAGCTGAATAAAAAAGTATATTTTACAATTAATGCAAAAAAATTATCAGGCTCATCTTCCAAAAAAACATTTAATCCCTCAGGTATTGCCATTCATCCCAAAACACGAGAAATATATATTATTAGTAGTCAAGATTTAAAAATGATCATTCGTCTTAATAAAACAGGTACTAAAATTTTAAGCCAAAAAAAATTAGTCGCTACACAATTTAGACAACCCGAAGGTATCACTTTTTCATCAAAGGGTGATCTCTATATTTCCAGTGAAGCCAAAAATAATAAATCAGCAAAATTATTTAGGTTTAAAGCACATTAAATGAAAAAACAAACCACACAAGTAAATGTTGGCAATGTTCTTATTGGTGGCAATAATCCTATTGTTATTCAATCAATGACCAATACGGATACCGCTGATGTTATAGCCACTGTTAAACAATGTGCTGAATTATCCCGTGCTGGATCAGAATTGGTACGCATTACCGTCAATACAGAAGAAGCCGCTCAGGCGGTTCCTAAAATACGCACTCAATTAGAAAAAATGAATTGTAATATACCCTTAGTAGGTGACTTTCATTTTAATGGTCATAAATTATTAAGCAAATACCCTGATTGTGCTCAAGCATTAGAAAAATATCGTATTAATCCTGGTAATATTGGTCGTGGTCATTCACGTGATGATAAATTTTCACAACTCATTGATATTGCGGTGCAAAATAATAAAGCCGTTCGTATTGGAGTCAACTGGGGAAGCTTAGATCAGGAATTAATGGCACGAATGATGGATAAAAACAATCAGCTTACTGATCCTAGAGAACCTGTTGATGTCATGCACGATGCGTTGATCACTTCTGCTTTAGACTCTGCTCGTTCAGCAGAACAGCAAGGTTTAGCACATAATAAAATTATTTTATCGTGTAAAATGTCAGGTGTTCAAGATTTAATTAAGGTGTACAAAGAATTAAGTAAGCGTTGTGATTATGCCTTACATTTAGGCTTAACAGAGGCAGGAATGGGCAGTAAGGGTATTGTTGCCTCTACTTCGGCATTGGCTATTTTATTACAATACGGCATTGGTGATACCATCCGCATTTCACTCACACCAGAGCCGGGAGAATCACGTACAAAAGAAGTACAAGTGGCTCAAGAAATTTTACAATCATTGAATCTAAGAGCATTTACACCAACAGTCATCGCCTGTCCTGGTTGTGGTAGAACGAGTTCTGATACCTTCCAGCATCTTGCCAAAGACATTCAGCACTACTTAAAAGAATCTATGCCCGCATGGCGAATTCAATATGCTGGCGTAGAAAATCTTAATGTGGCTATTATGGGCTGTGTCGTTAATGGACCAGGCGAAAGCAAGCACGCCAATATAGGCATAAGTTTACCTGGTAATGGTGAAAAACCTGTTGCCCCTGTCTATGAAGATGGTATTAAAACAGTCACCTTAAAAGGAAAAAATATTGCACAGGAATTTCAATTAATTATTAATAATTATATTAAAAGCCACTATAGCTAAAATAAATAAATTGAATAGGCTCCAGCAACAATAACAGCAAGAGATAAAAATAAAATTCCAAACTCAAAAATCTTTACAAATGAATCAGTCATAAGCTACCTGTTTTATTTATTAGTGCTTCACTCTAATTGAAACCCTGACACCTCTAAGGTTTTCCCTTTCATTAACTATAACGAATAAAAACTCAGAAACATATAGTGGAATACCTTATTTTTCTTCTACAATATCTGGAAGCCCAAAGGACAACAAAGTAGCGATAAGTACAAACGCACTTGACCACCAGAGACAGCCTTCTAGCCCTTGGCTTTGATACGCCCAACCTGACATTATTGTGCCTATTAGACGACCTCCAGCATTGGCCATATAATAAAAACCTACATTCATGGCCACTTTATCATGATCAGAATAGGCTAAAATCAAATAAGAATGTATTGCTGAATTAATGGCGAAAACAAAACCAAATAGAATGAGTCCTATCACAACGACAGGTTCTGGTGGTAAGTTTTGTATCAAAGCCAAGGCAATCCCCATAGGGAAAAAGGCTAAAATAAACGCCCATAAACGTGCGCTGTTTGCATTAGGACCTCGCCCACCATTACTGCGTTTTAATAAATGAGGCGTGCTTGCCTGAACAATGCCATACGCAATAATCCAAATGGCCATAAAGCCACCCACGGTAGACAAAGACCAGTCTAATATTTCATAAAGAAACACAGGCAAGCCGACCACAAACCAAATATCTCTTGACCCAAATAAAAAAAATCGTGCGGCTGATAACCAGTTAATAGCCGCAATATTAGAAAATACCTGAGTAAATTTAGGCTTGGATTTCATCTTACCCACTCCTGTGGGTAATAAGATAATAGTGATGATTAATACCACCAATAATAAGCCTGCTAGAATTGCCAAAGCCCCTCTAAAACCAAAATATTGTAAAAGAACAGCACCTATAAAAAAGCCCCCTCCTTTAAGCGTATTTTTAGAGCCTGTTAATAATGCCACCCATTTAAACAGTTGTTGATTATCACTCTGCTTGAGTAATGTTTTTACCGATGCCTTAGCCGACATTTTATTCAAATCTTTAGCAATACCTGAAAGAGCCTGTGCCGCCATTACATAAGGAATAGACAACCAACTTTCGGGTACGGTCAACGCCAGCAATGCTAAGACTTGCATTGCCATACCAATGTGCATCGTGAGATTAAGACCAATACGTGCGCCTAACCACCCTCCAACCAGATTGGTGATAATCCCAAAAAATTCATAAAAAACAAACAACATCGCGACTTCAAAAGGTGAGTAGCCTAATAAATGAAAGTATAAAACTACCAGCATACGAATCGCACCATCGGTTATGGTAAACGCCCAATAACCACTGGTGACAATAAAATAATTTCGTATACCTTGATCCATATTTATCAATGCCTTTATTTATAAATGCTGTGCGACTTTTTGAGCCAATTCCATCATACGATTGACATAGCCCCATTCATTATCATACCAAACATAAAGCTTTATTTGAGTACCATCAATCACCATTGTTGATAAGGCATCAATAATAGAAGAACGAGGATCATTGACATAATCAATAGAGACTAATGGACGTTCTTCATACCCTAAAATACCCTTTAATGCCCCTTCTGAGGCTTCTTTAAACAATTCATTGACTTCATTGACAGT
>JAGLFC010000118.1 GCA_023144715.1 Gammaproteobacteria bacterium
CCAAAGCCATTAATTCCAATTTTTATTGTCATTTTATTCTCTTAAATTAAAGTTAAAAAAAATATTAGTGTATTTTAAGCATAAAAATTTAATCTTAGTTCAATAAATGTTATTTTATGAGATAGTCCTTATTTTTACAATATGTTATAAATCCATTTTTTTATACAAAAATAAAGCAATTACTTGAGTTATAAGCATTTATCTTCTACTTTTAGATATATATTTCTATATTGTTCTACAATATTTTCACTCTTCCTATAAAGAATCGATCAAAAAATGATAAAAGATAATGTTAATAAAAATTTAATTCTAAGAGTGTGGGCATGGTTATTACTGATTTTCATTACTATCAATGCTATTTTATTTATTTTATTTCAATTACGACAAGATATTATTGAAGAAAGTAGTGCAACCTTTAGTTCATTACAGGCATCTCTTGTGCAAAGCTTTCGTTCTATTTATGCCTCTGAAGTGGTCGAAAAAGCAAAATATTACGGAATGCAACTTAGTTTACACCCTGAAGATCATCATAATGAAATTCCTTTACCCGCAACAATAACATGGCTTATTGCACAACAACTTAAACAGAAAAAATCTGAGCAATCATTAAAACTTTATAGTGCTTATCCTTTTAATTCAGAGACAAAAGACAGTGGTTTAACGGATGACTTCGCTAAACAAGCATGGAAATCATTAAATGAAGATTCCACAAAACCATTTATTCGTATTGAAACCATTAATGAGCTTTCAATGTATCGTTATGCAGTAGCGGATATTATGCAAGAGTCCTGTATCAATTGTCATAATAGTTTTCCAGAAAGCCCCAAGACGGATTGGAAAGTCGGAGATGTACGTGGCATTCTTGAAGTACAATTGCCTCTTAATAGCATTATCAGTCAAAGTCAATGGAGCTTTTATATTCTTTATTTTCTTTTTTTGATGCTTATTATGCTTTTTGTTATACTTTTTCTTAAACTACGAAAAATTGATCAGATCAAAGATAATGAACTCAAGCAATCTTCATTAGAGCTATTAGAACTCAATGAAAAACTTAATGTCATTATTGATTATGCCACCGATGGCATTATGTCCATTGATGCCCAACAACATATTATTTGCTTTAATAAGGAAGCAGAAGTTATTTTTGGTTATGCTGAAAAAGAGGTGATGGGAAAAAAAATGACCATGCTGATCCCTCCTGATGCACGTGCAACACATCAAGATAATATCAATAAATTTAGAGATTCGCCTGCTGATATGGAAATTAAAGGCTTAAATAGAGGTATTATTCTTAAAGGAGTACATAAGGATGGTCATATTTTTTCTGCGTCAATCGGTCTTTCTAGGAAACAACTTGCCAATGGCGAATGGCAATTTACGGCGTTTATTCAAGACATTACCAAACAATTAGAATGGGAACAAAGCCTAAAAGATGCCAAAGAAAAAGCTGAAGCGGCCAATACCGCAAAATCACAATTTTTATCATCCATTAGTCATGAAATTAGAACACCTATGAATGCTGTTCTAGGTTTTTCACAATTATTGGCACTTGATACTCAAGCACCTCTCAATAAAAATCAAAAAGAAGCTGTAGAACAAATCATGAAGGGGGGTAATCATTTATTGAATCTCATTAATGAAGTATTAGATTTATCAAAAATTGAAGCGGGACATATTAATATTGTATTGACTTCTGTCAATATTAAAAATCTCATTTCACATATTTTTACATTAATTAAAGTTCAGGCTGATCAACGTTCAATTCAGTTAGAAAACCAAGTAGATAATGCTCATAATTTTCATATTAAAGCCGATGAAAATAAATTACAGCAAGTACTACTCAATTTTTCTTCAAATGCCATTAAATATAATATTGAGAATGGCAAAATAACATTTTCATGTTATAAAACAGATGCCAATAAAATAAGAATTTGTGTGTGTGATACAGGAGAAGACACTTCTGAAGAATTACTTCCCACTATGTTTGAACCATTTAACCGTTTAGATAAAGTCAATTCAAATATTCAAGGTACAGGTATTGGACTCACCATTTGTAAAAAATTAGTATATCTAATGGCAGGAAAAATTGGAGTATCCAAAAATTCAGAGACTGGACTCACATTTTGGGTTGAATTTGATGAAGCCTAAGGTTCTCCTAAATAAAGAACCTTAGCTTATAATTTAACGATTCATTTCTGCTAATTTTTGTGCTTTTGCTAACTCAAAATTTAATTTTTTAATTAACTCTTTTTTATGACCAATTGCTTGCTGAGTCAATTTGCTACGAGTTTCATCACATAATTCACCCTCTAATTCAGCTGCAATGACATTGGCGACTCTCAAAAATTTTTCATAAGCATGAAAGTTACCAATACTGGTGGGTAAACGTAAAAAGAGTGAAATGCCCGGTGTTTTTAGTGATTGTGCTTCATCTAAATCAAAAGTACCGGGTTCAACAATATTAGCCACACTAAATAAAGCAAACGTATCGTGTTTTTCATCACCCGGGTAATGAAAAACATTCATTTCACCATAGGAAAGTCCAGCATTCTCCAGTACTTTATAAAGTTTTTCACCTGAAAAAAGTGTCTCTTTTGCTAAAATCGTATGAAAAATAATAAGGTCTTCAACATCTTCTGGCAAAGGATCATACACCACTTTTATCTGCTGAGAGGTTTTCTTTATTGGTGCATTCTTGTTTTGATTTAATGGAGGGGTTTGATTGGTTTTTATAACACGTTTACTATTAATATAAACACCATCAACAAGCTCACGTTCACTGTCTTCTGTTGTTTCGATTAGGATATTTTGACTGAGGTCATGAGTGTCTGCTTTCGTTTCTTCTTCGGTGTCCTTTTTATCATGAATATGTTCTATTTTATCTGATTTAAAATCCAGATCAATATCAAACTTTTCATTTCTTGATGCGGTAAAAGACTCCGGCAATTCACTATCTTTGAGCTTATGATCAGAATGGGAAAAATTAGATCGCCCTGTCTCATTCAATAATACATCATCAATATCATCAACATGATTATTAAACCCCTGAATTTCATCATTAATCGTTTTATGATGTTTATAATAAGTAAACATAGCCACTAGTAATACTACACTAATGCCCGCTAATATAAGAATAAATGTAAGTTCGTCCATAGTTTTAAGTTTCTACCATTTCAACAGCTTCGTGAATATCCACATCAACAATTCGAGAAACACCCGCTTCCTTCATTGTAACACCACAGAGGTGGTCAGACATTTCCATTGTAGTCTTGTTGTGGGTAATATAAATAAATTGTACTTGGTTTGACATTTCTTTTACCATAGCACAAAAACGACCAACATTGGCCTCGTCAAGTGGCGCATCCACTTCATCCAACATACAAAAAGGTGCTGGATTCAGTTCAAATATCGCAAAGACCAATGCCACAGCAGTCATTGCTTTTTCACCACCTGATAATAGGTGGATAGTACTATTTCGCTTGCCTGGAGGGCGTGCCATAATGGTTACGCCTGTATTGAGTAAATCGTCGCCTGTTAAATCAAGATAGGCATGACCACCCCCAAACAGCTTTGGAAATAAACGTTGTACACCCGAATTAATTTTATCAAATGTTTCTTTAAAGCGTGTTCTGGTTTCTCGATCAATTTTGGCAATTGCCCCTTCTAAAATATCTAATGCACTGAGCAAATCCTCATTTTGTGCATCTAAATACGTTTTACGTTCTGATTGCTCTTTATATTCATCAATGGCGGCTAAATTAATTGAACCTAAGCGTTGTATACGCTGTACTAAATCACTGACGGCTGACTTCCAAAGGGATTCATTTGCCTCTTCTGGTAATTCAAACAATAATTCTTTCAATGCAAAACCTGATTCTATCACTTGCTCATTTAACGTCTGACGATGTACATTTAATTCAGAAGAAGCAATACGAACGGTTTCAAGTTCTGTGCGTAAGGCCTGTATTTTTTGTTCAATATGAGAGCGTTTGCTATCAAATTCTCTTTGTGCCTGTTCTAATTCTTCTACCTTTTGACGTGATTGAGAGAGTTGCTCTTCAACCATAATACGCTGTTCAAGATGATTTTCCAATTCAATCATGAGTTGCTGAACAGGATCACTATCATCCTCATTCATTAAATCCAATAATTGTTGCTTTCTTTGAGATAATTGTTTTACTTGTTCACTTAAACGCATCATTGCTTGTTCGGTTGAGGTACATTCCATTTTTATACCTCTTAATTGTATTTCTAACGCATGACTCTGTTCTCTATCTTCACGCGCTTTAATACGCATTTCATCTAACTGGCTACGATGTGTATCACGCTCTTGAGTGAGTACCTCACGTTGTTGAGTAAACTCATCAATCATTTCAAGAGCAAGATACAATTGTTCAGTGGCTTCTTCAATAAGGCTATTATCTTCTTCAGATTGACCTTCAATTTCCTCAATTTCACTCTGAATACGTACCACACGGCTATTGAGTTGTTCCAAGCGTGCTTGTTTATTCGAGAGTTGTGAACGAAGCTCAGAGTGTTGCTTATTATATTGATTAAATTCTATTTGTCTATTTTCACGTGTATGTTCTTGTTCACGTTGTTCACTACGCCCCTGTTCAATACGTTCACTGAGGACTTCAACTTGCTCCTGATAGTGTTCAATTTTTTGTGCTAATGCCTTAATATCTTGTTCTCTAGCCAGTACACCCCCCTTTTGATCCGTTTCTTTAATAACTCTTAACCAATTTTCACCCATCCAGATACCATCGGGAGTAATAATAGACTGATGTGCGGTTAATTCTTTCCTATATTTAATAGCGATGGCCAATTCATTTGCCACAAAAACACCTGATAAATGTGTTGCAATCAGTGTTTTTTCGCCCTCAATATAATCAGCCAATGGGGGTAAATTACCACTTCTTACTCTACTAATTTCTTCTGTAAAAAAGGGGTTTAAAGGGGCTTCAATAAGGCTTATATTAGATTTTTCTAAGCACTCTAATTGTGACAATAAAGGTTCAATTTGCGTCACACAACTGGCTTCAAGATAATCTCCTAGCACGCATTCAACCGCTTTTTGCCATTTTTCATCAACTTTTATTTGTTCGGCAATGCGAGGTTGATCAACAATATTTTGTTGTGTCATCCATTGTGTAAGATGTTTATCATTTTTACCTAAGGCAACTTGTTGTAAAGTATCCAGCGAGGCTTTACGCCCTTTTAAGGTTTGTAATTGACTGCGTTGCTGATCCAGCTCTTTATCTAATTGCTGATTATTCTCTCGAATAGTTTGTATACTCTCACGTTCTAATGCTAGTTGTTCCTGTAAGTGAGTGGTGATTTTCTCTGATTCGAGTAATTCACTTTCTAATGTTTCTAAGGCATTTTGTAAATGCAAGGTAGAAAGCTGTTGTTCTTCATTTTGAAGTTTTTCAATACGTTGCTCATAATGACTGATATTTTGCTCAAGTTGACTGATTTTACTGCGTTCGATTTGTGCTGTTTGCGTGGGTTCTTGTGATTGTTGATTAAACTCATCCCAGCGTATTTGCCAATCTTGCATAGAGTGTTCATAGTCTGCTAATAGTTGTGTGGAATGTTCTTCAAGCTCACGACGTTGTTCAAAATCAGGTTCTATTTCAAATAATTGTTCATTAAGTTCCGTTAATTTATCTTGATCATCAAGAAGCTGACGATTGGCTTTTTCAAAAGACATGTCTACTTGTTTAAAATCGTCTTTATATTGTTGACTTTTTTCTTTACTATGGCTAATTGCCTGCTCAACTTGAGCAATATCAGCACCAATTTGATAAAATTGTCCCTGTACCGTATTAAATAAATCATTAGAATCAATGAGCATTTCACGAGATTCTTCTATATGAAGCTCTATACCTCTCAACTCTGAAATAGTATGTTCCAAAGTCATTTCTTTTTCTCGAATGGTCGTTTCTTGCTGTTTGGCATTGCCATCAATGTTTTTCCAACGCAAGGCTTGGAGTTGTGCTTTTTTGAGACGTTCTTCTTTTTTTAGTTCAGTATAACGCTCTGCGGTACGTGCTTGACGTTGTAAATGATTAATTTGTTTATCTAACTCTAAACGCACATCATCCAAACGTTCAATATTTTCACGTGTATGACGAATTCGATTTTCAGTTTCTTTGCGACGTTCTTTATATTTTGAAATCCCCGCCGCTTCTTCAATATACACTCGTAATTCTTCTGGCTTGGATTCAATTAAACGAGAAATCATCCCTTGTTCAATAATCGAATAACTTCGAGGACCTAGACCCGTTCCAAGGAATAAGTCCGTGACATCACGGCGACGACAACGACTATTATTTAAAAAATATTGGGATTGAGCAGCACGATTGATCTGACGTTTAACGGATATTTCATTATATTGTGCATATTCCCCTATTATCGTGCCATCAGAATTATCAAATAATAGTTCAACCGTGCATTGTCCTATAGGTTTACGACTCGTTGAGCCATTAAAGATCACATCTGTCATGGATTGACCACGAAGATTTTTAGCAGAACTCTCTCCTAACACCCAACGAACGGCATCAATCGTATTGGATTTTCCACAGCCATTGGGACCTAGAATACTGACCAGATCACTTGGAAATGATAAGGTTGTTGGATCAACAAAGGATTTAAAACCGGCGAGTTTGATTTTGCTTAAACGCATTGAGTGACTTAGATTCTGTGCTAATTAAAGGAGCAATAAGAACGCTATTTTACTTAATATTATGTGTTATTACTAGTTTAAGTTTCGTTTTCAGTTATTCTTAGCTAATACCATATAAAAAAAGACAATTATCATTAATAAATCCTTTCTATTAACCAAAAAACAGCAATACTTCCTATCATATAGGTCACTATTATTTCGATATGTTTTACAATATCCCTCGTGAATAATTTTTTTATTACCCAGAAAATCAGCAACATAAAAGAAACAAACAATAATTGCCCTATTTCTACACCAATATTAAAGAAAATAAGAGAAGGTACCACTTCATTTTGTGGTAATCCTATTTCTTTCAGTGCTTCAGAAAATCCTAAACCATGAATCAATCCAAACCCAAAGGCAATCAGCCAAGGAAATTGTTGGCTTAAATGTATTTGTCCTCGTTTTGCATAGACTACTTCAGCACACACAAAAACAATTGAGAGTGCAATTGTTGCTTCAACAGCACGACTTGAAAGATGAATGATGTCCAAAGAAGCGAGTATTAACGTAATAGTATGTGCCACAGTAAATGCGGTAATAGTCCCAATCAATCGCTTTATATTCGCCACCAATAATAATAGTGCTAACACAAAAAAAAGGTGATCAAAACCTTCTAAAATATGTTCTATCCCTAAAATTAAATAGGTAGAAGCCATATTATAAAAGCCACTTTTATGGGTCAGTGTAAAATGTGGTGATTCAGGTAATACACGTATAAATTCTGTCTCATCATCCAAATAATGTATGCGTACTAAGACATCACTAGAGGTTAATTCCAACCCTTTAATCGTAATAGGCTTATCTATTAATGCTTGATCATCTTTTATAAGATAGGTTTCAATAGTCGCATTGCCTAGTAAGAGTCTTTTTTTAATACCAATAAGTTGAGAATCTAAGGGAAAGACAGGTTCTAATATGAATGTATTTTTAGCTTCACCTTGAGAAGCTTTTTTCCAAAGTACTTGATAAGAAGTGTCTGTTTGTTGGGTTAATTCTAAAAAAGAAGGACGAATTTCATCAGCATACGCAATATTTAAAAAGAAGAAAAAAACAATAAAACTATATCGTATCATTGAAGGTCTTTTTCTATGATAACATCATATTGTGTTGTTAATTCTTTATAAAATGTATCAATGGCTTCTTTTTGTGCATCTATTCTAAAATCACGTTTAATTTCAAATTCCATTTCATCAAAAGTGGCAATACGTTGAGGTGTTTTTTTCTCTATTTTAACAAAATGTAAGCCATAACCTGATTTTATCGGTGCTTGCCATTGGTTGAGTCCTAACTGATCCAGTTCATTGGTAAATTTCTGACCGAATAGGCGTTCAATTTGTGGTGTACTCATATCATAATAGTCGCTATTGAGCATAATACTGTCACCACTTTTTTGATAAATATCATCCAGATTTTGTGTCTGTAATTGAGCAATAAAAACCGCACTATTTTCATGTGCTTGAGGATTAATATAAATGTGTTTAAAGCTATAAACAGGAGTAATCATAAATTTATCTTTATGGCTTGCTAAATAATGCTGTAATTGTTCCTTACTGGGTTCCATACTCGCAATGGAATCATTGAGCATAAATTCTAGTTTTTGTTGGATACGACGTTTAATAATCGTATCATTATCCACAAGTCCCATTTGAGAACCCTGCTTAAAAGCAAGATCTTCACGAACTTGGAAATTAATCAGAGCTTCTAATTCTTCTGGAGAGGGTTCTCTTTGTTGTGTTTTACTAAATTGTGCACTCAGTTGTTGTATTTTTCCTTCGGAAATCACTAATTGAGGATTCACTTTAGTAGAAGCGTTATCATTATTTGACAGTATAATAAAAAGAAAAGAGCCCACCACTAAAAAATGCAGTAGTGGCTCTCGTAATAATGGTTTAAACACAAGAATCCTTAAATAAAACGCTTAGATAGACGGAATAAACCATATTGGAGATGACCATGCTCTTTCTTGAATGGTGGCAGGTACTCTATCAAGTAACGGTAAATTATTTTTTACCGCATCATAAGTACTCCATCGAGGTGTTGGTATTTGTATCACACGTGCATAATAAAGAGCAGGACGTGTGGCATCAAATTGAGTATCTGTAAAACTACCCATAAGCATAGGACTGCCTATTTCATTGGTATATTGAGCGGTTTTCAAATCAACGGTGTTACCTACTTTAGGTAAATTTCCATTGTTATCAATAGGTCTTTTGTCTGACCATGCGACATTAATGATTTTTTCATGTGATTCACCTGCTTTATCTACCCAACCTTTAATAATTTGAATACGATCTAGATTAGCCTGATCCACATCTTTTTGTGCCCAGACTGTAAAAGTGGGGGATTTTTTAAGCCCTACAATTGTTTGTCCCATTGGAACACCCTTTTGATAACCTTCTTCTACCATCTTTTTTACATTTTTTGGGTGTTTGCTTAACTGTTCACCTGCAAAAAAACGAACCAGTATGCGCGGCCCTGATGTGACAAAGGTTTCTCTATTGTACATCGCATCCCAAAGAGCAGTACGGGTATTTTTTTCTGCCCAAACACCTGTAATTGCACCAATACTCTGATCAATCGCATCTAACCATTCAGGTACTTGACCTGTGCGTCTCAGTTCAGGCGTTTTATCCGCCGCACCATGACTGCCAATATAATTATCTTCATAGACATCCGCAGCCAGTCCATTATGATTATCCGTACCTCCGTTAAAACCATATTGATAAGGATTTACACCCAAAGTATCAACATATTTTAAACCTTTGATAATACCTGCACGGACAAAATTTTCTTTTTTAATCTCACGTTTTGAGAATTTAGCCAAAGAATCTGCATTTTCAAAATCAGCAAATTCATCCGCTGGCCAAAATTTTCGATGCACTTCAGAATTGCCTTTAACTTGCATCATCTCAATCAGTCTTTCAAAATGATTACGTGTTTGTACATACTCTAAATCAATAGGCTTGCCTGTTGAATCATTTTGATTAAACATCATGCCTTTAGACGCATTAGAATTATGTGGAATAGCAAATAATCGACTGCCTTTTTTCTCTTGTTCTGCCATCCATCCCCAAAGACCTTCTTCACGATTATATTCAGCATAGCCAACAGGTCTTTCAGGTAATACCATATCACGGAAAAAAACATTTCTATGTAAATTGCCACCCTTAGGTGCACCTGACCACTCAAAGGCTGGGATAGTGGTAAAAACACCTGGAATATAATGTTCATTGATGGCATCAATATTCACTTTCCAAGCAGAATTAATACTTTCAACCCCAGTAAAAAAATCAGTATGTTGAGGGGGTGCATCACCACGGTTGACAGAAATAACGTATTTTATAAACCATTTTATTTGTTCTTGATAACTTGAAAGTGACCGTAACTCTTTAAGTACTTCTTGATCATAACCTTTTGCTTGAGCATTCATGGCGGTATACATTTCACCAATATACTCAGAGTGATCAGTTACAGCACAAAAATCAAGTGGTCTGCTTATTGTATGTTTTTGACCATTGATCATCATCTCCTCACCTTTAGCAAAACGATATGAATCACTTGGAGTCATACGATTACCGCCAATATAGGCATCTAAAGAATACGATGTGTGCATGTGTGTTTCACCAAAATAGGCATTTTTAAGTGGATCACTGGGTGCATTTTTTTCTAATTCTGCAATTTTGTGTGCTTTAGCGGTATAAGAGCTATCAATATTAATGTCATTGGCATGTACAAAAGAAGTTAAAATCATAAAAAATGAAATACTCAATGTACTTTTTTTAAATTTATTCATAATGATAATACCTATATGATAGTGCTTATGTGACAGTGCCGGAGCTGAAGTGGCTGGCTGAATGCGTTTATTTAATAGGCTATAATGAAAATAGGACTAT
>JAGLFC010000119.1 GCA_023144715.1 Gammaproteobacteria bacterium
GGTTTAATGAATACCCAATTTGCCATTAAAGATGATGATATTTATATCTTAGAGGTCAATCCAAGAGCTTCACGTACCGTTCCTTTCGTCTCTAAAGCAACAGGTACTTCATTGGCTAAAATTGCTGCTCTATGTATGGCAGGAAAATCACTCAAAGAACAAAATCAACTGGTTGAAGCAAAACCTGTTTTTTTCTCGGTCAAAGAATCTGTTTTTCCTTTTATTAAATTCCCCGGTGTTGATCCCATCTTAGGACCTGAAATGAAATCAACAGGTGAAGCCATGGGATTGGGCAAAACCTTTGGTGAAGCGTTTGGAAAATCTCAATTGTCAGCAGGGGTTGAATTGCCCACAGGCGGTAATGCTTTTGTCAGTGTGCGTGATGCTGATAAACCTAAAGTGGTTGCTTTAGCAAAAAAGATTCAATCATTGGGTTTTAATGTACTCACGACACTTGGTACACATCAATTATTAGCTGAACAAGGTATTGTGAGTACCTTAGTCAACAAAGTACAAGAAGGTCGTCCTCATATTGTGGATATGATCAAAAATGAAGAAATCAACTTGATTGTCAATACCACAGAAGGTAAGCAAGCTATTGAAGATTCTTCAACCATTCGCCGTCAGGCATTACAGCATAAAGTCACTTATACCACGACTGTGACTGCGGCTGATGCCCTGTGTGAAGCCCTGATGATTGAAGGCATTCACCAAGGTGATGTTGATGTCTATCGTATTCAAGATGTTCATCAAGCACTCAAAGAAAGCCAATAATATTTGGCATGTATTAATAATAAATAAAATTCTTTTTTTATAAAATTTTGGAAGGCTCAAATGAAATTACTGATTATACTGATAGTGTCATTGGCATCGCTTAATGTCACCGCGACTGATTTTGATAAAGAAATCACACAGCTGTGTGATAAATTAAAAACATGTACATTAGCAGAAATAGGGGCAAGCAATATTTCACCTGAAATGGAATTGATGATGAAGCCTATGATTGACAATATTTGTAAACAAATGATTGAACAATTTAATTCGACCGATATAGAAGGAATACAAAAAGAAGATGCGATTTCCTGTATTAAAAGTATGTCAGCATTAAGTTGTAATGATTTAAAAGGTGATGCAGCAGAAACACAAGCATGTGCCGATCTTGAAAAAAAATACAACCAATAATAAATAATTTAGGATAATAAATAGGATGAAACATTTTACACTACTTTTTCTTTCATTGTTTCTTGTTGCTTGCCAGCTTCCTCTTATTAAAGATAAAGAGTCTTATTTGCAACCCTCTTCTAATGCGATGCTTGAAATCACTGAGGAACTTGAAATTAGTCCTCACTATTCCCGAGTTTTTTTACAATCAGGCAACACAATCCCTCCTTTTAGGTTAAATTATTATGTTGCAAATTGTGAAATTGAAGTGAATACACTCTCTGATGTCAAAACCTACATCGCCCCTGAAATATTTCATATTACTTCTATTTCTCAACAGGAAAGCCCCATTGTGATGACCGATACTATTAAAGTTGCTTCATTAAATGATATGTTATTAAAACAGGCATCCTCTTCTTTTGAAATAAAACGTTTTTTTCGTTTTCACTTATCACCACAAAATTCTCAATCACAGTCTCAGGTGACCTCATTGCTGTGTAGAGGCATTCAAGATGAACATGTTTATGCAGAACTACCGACATTAGAAGAAATAAACAGTGCGGTTGGACAGTATATTAAATTTACTTGGTAAGTATGATTAATAATACAAGAAAAACAAGAAAAATAAAAAATTCGATTCATAATATTTTATTTGTAAAACAGGCATTAGCTGTATTTATATTTATGTGTTGTGTCTTTTTTTTACAAATTTCCTTTGTTGAAAAACAAACAAATACCATAACAGAGAGTGTTTTATCAGATAAGCCTAAAAAAATAATAGTCGATGAACCTAAAAAAATAGTCGTCAATAAATCTGATGACGTGCCACCTGTCCAATCCAATCGCATTGAAGTTAATCCCATTTTAGAGAGCCAATATTTAGGCGACTTATCCGCTTTATCTAAAAGAAGATATATACGTGCATTGGTCTCATATAGTCGTACAGGCTTCTTTTTTGATAAAAATGGCAGACCTAGAGGAATGCAAGTTGATTTATTAACTATTTATGAAGAACAATTAAATAAAGGAAAGAAAAAAGAATCCGATAAAATTCATATTCGTTATATCCCAACAACCTTTGATCGTTTAATTCCTGATTTAATTGAAGGTAAGGGTGATATTGTGGCTAACTTAATGACTATTACCCCTGAACGTAAAAAGAAAATTAATTTTATTTCAGGAAAAAGAGGCAGTGTTCAAGAACTTATTATCAGTCATAAATCAGTTAAGGGAATTGATTCAATTAACGATCTTTCGGGTCAAGAAATTTATGTACTCAAAGGCAGTAGTTATGTTGAACATTTGAAGGTGATTAATCAACATTTAAAAAAGAAAAAGCTGGCACCTATTCGTATTGTGGAAGCAGACTCTCATTTGATGACAGAAGAAATTTTAGAATTGGTCAATTCAGGTGTGGTTAAATTAACCGTGGCAGATAGTTATATTGCCAAGATTTGGAAAAATATATTACCAAATATTAACATTCATAAATCCGTCGCAATTAAGCAGGGAAGCAATATTGGTTGGGCTATTCGGAAAAAATCACCTGAATTACAAAAAAGTTTAAATATTTTTTTGAAAAAAGTCAAAAAAGGGACTTATTTAGGAAATATGCTCTTTAAACGTTATTATAAAAATAACAAATGGGTCAAAAATCCCAATACAAAAAAAGAAAGAAAAAAATTTATTGCCTTTATTGATTTATTTGAAAAATATGGACAACAATATAATTTTGATGCACTGGCATTAGCGGCTCAGGGTTATCAGGAATCACATTTGGATCATAAGAAAAAAAGTCACCGAGGTGCTGTGGGTGTGATGCAATTATTACCAAGTACCGCAGCGGATAAACATGTAAAAATTAAGAATATCAATAAAGTAGAAAACAATATTCATGCAGGTGTTAAATACCTTGCCTTTCTCAGAGATCGCTATTTTTCAGACCCTGCCATTAGTAAAAAAGATAAAATGGCTTTTTCATGGGCGGCGTATAATGCAGGACCTGCTAAAGTGCGTAAAATGCGTGCTTTAGCCAAAAAAATGAATTTAGATGAAAATGTTTGGTTTGCAAATGTTGAAGTGGCAGCCGCGAAAATTATTGGTCGAGAAACCGTAGAATATGTGAGCAAAATTTTTAAATACTATATTGCATACAGTCTCGTACAAAAACAATTAAATGAAAAAAAATTAAATTAAATGAATCATAAACAATCAATACGTTACCTCTTTGTAACGATTGCAAGGAGTCTATAAACAATGAATAAAGTCCCTCTTACAAAATCTGGTGCTGATACCTTAGATATTGAATTGCGAGAGCTTAAATCAGTACGTCGTCCCCGAGTTATTCAGGCTATTTCAGAAGCACGTGAACATGGTGACCTTAAAGAAAATGCAGAATATCATGCAGCACGAGAAGAACAGGGCTTTATTGAAGCACGTATTAAAGATTTAGAAGGAAAATTAACCAATTCCCAGATTATTGATGTCACCACCATGAAAAATACAGGACGTGTGATTTTTGGTACAACGGTGGTGATTTATGATGAAGATGAAGACAAGGAAATCACTTATCAAATTGTCGGTGAAGATGAAGCCAATATTAAAGCAGGGAAAATATCCGTATCATCCCCTGTGGCAATGGCATTGATTGGTAAAGAAGCGGATGATGTCGCTCTAGTAAAAACTCCAAGTGGTGACAAAGAGTTTGAAATTATTGAAGTGAAGTACATCTAAAGCATACTTGATTAAATCGTTATTTAGACAACTTTATTTAGGCAATTGAAACTTAGGAAATTTTTTATTGGGACGGTAAAAAATACCAATATGACCAATGCTTTGTACATGAGAAGCCTCTGTTTGATGAGCGATGCTATTGATGATGTCACTTTTAGCCTCTCGATCATCGGCATTGACTCGTATTTTAATGAGTTCATGATCATCCAGAGCATGATTAATTTCATTGATCACATTATCAGTTAAACCAGCACCACCAATCAGTACCACAGGTTTCATGGAGTGTGCCTGAGCACGAAGAAAACGAATTTGTTTATTATTTAATGACATTTAGGGCTACTTAACTCGACTTTAGATTATAAGGTTAAAGAAAAAAGACAATTATACCGTGTAAGAAAGGGTGTTTCACGGTAAAATACAAAAATATAGAAACAAGAGTCGTTTATAGGAATTAAATTTTGCATAACCAGTCTATCAATGGCGTGTCATAATGGCTCGTAGTAAGAGTAGTTCAGAATGGCTACAAGAGCATTTTAAAGATCAGTACGTCTTGCAATCACAGCAAGAGGGCTATCGTTCGCGTGCGGCTTATAAATTGCTTCAAATTCAAAAAAAAGATAAATTAATAAAACCCGGTATGAATGTCGTTGATCTCGGATCAGCCCCCGGTGGTTGGTCACAAGTGGCACGTCAATTTGTGGGCAGTAAGGGCAAAGTCATTGCCCTTGATATTTTGCCCATGGATCAATTGGCACATGTTGATTTTATACAAGGTGATTTTCAAGAAGATTCAGTATTAGAAGAATTACTATCAGTGGTGAATAATCAAGCCATCGATCTTGTAATTTCAGATATGGCACCCAATATTACAGGGGTGAAGGCTGTTGATCAGCCAAAAAGTATGTATTTGCTAGAATTAGCCGTTGATCTGGCTGATCAAGTATTAACGCCCCAAGGCTCCTTATTAATGAAAGTATTTCAAGGAGAAGGTTTTCAGCCTTTATTGGCTGAATTAAGGCAACGTTATCAAAAAGTAATCAGCCGTAAACCCGACGCATCTCGTTCTCGTTCTTCAGAGATTTATTTGCTTGCAAAGGGATTTAAGGGTGTATCGAAATAAATATTAATTAATAAGAACAAACGTTGGAGTATTCGTTTTGAACGACATGACCAAAAATGTCTTACTTTGGGTGGTGATTGGTGTCATCCTTATGTCAGTCTTTAGTAATTTTAGCCCCACAACAGAGCCTAAAGAAATGAGCTATTCAGACTTTATTCAAAGTATTGAACGTGGCTCTATTGCAGAAGTTAAGATAGAAGGGCGAGTGATCAATGGTAATACCGTTGATGGTAAACCTTTTACGACCTATAGTCCAGAAACAGATAATCGTGCTTTAATTGGTGTATTACTTGATAATACCGTCAAAATTATAGGCGAGCCACCCAAGCAACAAAGCTTATTGGTGCAATTATTTATCTCCTCCTTTCCCCTTTTATTAATCGTGGGTATCTGGGTTTACTTTATGCGTCAAATGCAAGGTGGCGGTGGTCGTGGAGCCATGTCATTTGGCAAAAGTAAAGCACGCCTATTAAGTGAAGATCAGGTTAAAGTCAATTTTAATGATGTGGCAGGTTGTGAAGAAGCCAAAGAAGAAGTCAGTGAATTAGTTGATTTCCTAAAAGACCCCGGAAAATTCACCAAACTTGGTGGTAAATTGCCTCGTGGTGTTTTAATGGTGGGCAGTCCCGGTACAGGTAAAACATTATTAGCAAAAGCCATTGCAGGTGAAGCAAAAGTACC
>JAGLFC010000012.1 GCA_023144715.1 Gammaproteobacteria bacterium
TTATATCTTCACTGGGTAAGGCAAAAATTAGATCCGCATGAATATGTGCCTTAGAATGAGATTTTAACCAACGCATATTTTCTATGGTTTTTTGATTATCTTGTTTACGGCTGATTAATGCCTGCACCTCTGGATTAAAACTTTGTATTCCTATTTCAAATTGTAAACTCCCTTTGGGAAATTTTACAATGCTTTCTTTTAAACGATCAGGCAATCGATCAGGAATTATTTCAAAATGAAGAAATAATGCTTTATCTATTCGTTCCAAAAAGAAGTCTAAAATTTTTAAACTGGTTTCTACTTTAAGATTAAAGGTGCGATCTACAAATTTAAACTTTCTTGCCCCACGTTGATAAAGTTGCTCCATTGCTAATAAAAACACGTCTAAATTAAAGGGTAGAGAAGTCTTGTCTAATGCGGATAGACAAAATTCACACTTAAAAGGACAACCCCGCGATGCTTCAACATAAATAACTCTATTTTTTATATCTTCATCCGTATAATACGCATAAGGTAATTGAAGTTGATTGAGTGCAGGTTCTTGTACACGATATACCTTGTCATTATCTCTATTTTCTAACACATCATGACATAGGCGAGGAAAAGCGGTATCAGCAGCCCCCGGAATTAAATAATCACAGAGTTGGAAAATAGTTTGTTGTTCATATTCATAACTGACTTCTGGGCCACCAATAATAATAACAAGTTCAGGGGCAATGATTTTTAGTAAACGAATCACTTCTGTTGTATGGTCTGTATTCCATATATACACACCGAAACCAATAATTTTTGGTTTTTTAATAAGAATTTTTTCAACAATATCCGTAGGTCTTAAATGGGTAGTGAATTCAATAATGGTACTGTGTGGTTGTAAGTCAGATAAATTAGCATAGAGATAGCGTAAGCCAAAAGCAGTATGGATATAACTGACATTCACAGTACAGAGGATAATCGTCGTGGACTGATTTTGTAAATGATACATAAATCCTATTTACTCATAAGTTAATGTGTGATTATCTCATTCAATATTGTGTCCAATTGTACCACCAATTTTGGCATAGTGTAGCAAAGATGCAATACTTAATGCTCTATCCGCTATTTTTTCCAAACGTCGTAAAGCTGACATAAGATATTAAGTACTTTTTAGACTGAAAAATGAATAAACAGTGGATAAACCAATATTAAATTTCTTTTTATTTGTCATATAATTGTCATATTGATAAGCTGTAATAAATGAGTATTTTTGTTTAAAAATGAGAAAATGATGCAAAAAAAGAAAGTATTATTGGTTGAAGATGAACTGGCAATCCGAGAAATGATGAAATTCGCCTTTATAAATAGTGACTATCAACTCTTAGAAGCCGAAGATGCAGAACAAGCTCAATTGATGATAGTACAAGAACATCCCAATTTGATTTTATTAGATTGGATGTTACCAGGAATCAGCGGTATTGAACTGGCAAAACGTCTTAAAGAGAATGATTCTAATAATGAAATCCCTATTATTATGCTGACAGCACGTAGTGAAGAAACTGATCGTATTAGAGGCTTTGATGCAGGTATTGATGATTATGTCATTAAGCCTTTTTCACCTAAAGAATTATTGGCACGTATTAAAGCAGTACTCAGACGGGTATCACCTGAAAATGAAGGAGGTATTGAATTAGGCGGTATTTGTTTTAATAATAGTCATCATCGAATTTCGATTAAAGATAAAGTCATGAGTTTAGGGCCAACCGAATATAAATTACTCCATTTTTTTATGACACATCCAGAAAGAGTATACACTCGTGAACAATTATTAGATTATGTTTGGGGAGGGGATGTGTATATCGAAGAACGTACAGTGGATGTGCATATTCGGCGTTTAAGAAAAGCCATGTCTGAATTTGATGTGGCACATCTTATACAAACGGTTCGTGGCTCAGGTTATCGGTTTTCAGTCGAATGAATGATGATAAGAACTTTCTTTTTAGTGAGTTTTTTCAGGTGGCCTTTATTTTAGTGGGATTATTAATTTTAGGTTACTCTATTGGGACACCTTGGTTATTTTTTTCATTGGGTTTATTGGTTTATCTTTATCATCAATTTAGACAATTAACACGTCTTATTCAATGGTTATCTTCTCATGAATTAGAAATACCTCCTGAGGCTGATGGTTTATGGGGTGAAGTGTTTCGTCATTTATATCGAATTCAACGTCATAATCGACAACGCCAAGAAAAATTGGTGCAATATTTAAAGCGCTATAAAAAATCCACTGAAGCCATGCCTGATGCAACGATTATTTTAAAGAACAATTGGACTATTGAATGGTTTAACTCCAAATCACTCGACTATTTGGGTTTAAAAAAAAAGCAAGATATAGGAAAAATATTAACGCATTGTATTCCTAATTCTAATTTATTAGATTTTTTGGATGCACATAAAAAAAAGACCTTTAAGAAAGACAATCCTGCCACCTTATCGATGTTATCACCTGATAAAAATAAAGTGCTATCCGTACAATTAATTCCTTATGGCGACAAATTTTTATTGATTGCTAGAGATGTCACTCAGATGGAACGTTTAAAATCAATACGTAAGGTTTTTGTCTCGAATGTGTCGCATGAACTACGTACGCCATTAACCGTTATTTCAGGTTATTTAGAAACCTTTCAAGAATATTTTCAAGATCAACCCCAAATTAATGATTCATTTAAACTGATGCACCAGCAAACACATCGAATGACTTCCATTGTCCAAGATTTATTATTACTGTCTCAGGTTGAAAATAATGAAGATTATAAGTTAAAAAAAGAATACATCAATATGCCTGAATTACTGGTGTTATTAAAAAAAGAAGCTGAAGTATTAAGCTCAGGTAAGCATACTATTCTTATGGAAACCGATGATAATGTTAAACGTTTACGAGGCGATCTTAAAGAATTACAAAGTGCTTTTTCCAATTTGATCAGTAATGCCATTCGCTATACACCTGATGATGGCATTATTACGATTCGTTGTTATAAAAAGAAGAAAAAAATAGTTTTTTCGGTACAAGATACAGGAGAAGGTATTGCCCCCCATCATTTGAATCACTTAACAGAACGCTTTTATCGTGTGGATGTCGGACGCTCACGTACAACAGGTGGTACAGGTTTAGGACTTGCTATCGTTAAACATGTTATGACGCATCATAAGGGACAGCTATTGATAACAAGTAAACTCAATAAAGGATCAACATTTGAATGTGTTTTTCCAGCGAGTATGGGATAGGGATATTTCAAGTGAAATAACTGAATAGAAAGTAACGAAAAAATTTCCCTGCTGAGATAAAAATTAAGGCTTTAAACCAATGGATTTTAACTAAGCCAGCCACCACGCATAAAGGATCACCTATAATTGGTAAAAACCCAAAAAATAATATGGGAGCACCAAATTTTTGCAATTGTTGTTCCGCATTATGGTATTTTGTATTGGCTGATTTTTTATAAAGACCTAGACGGATCAATACGCCTAAAAGCCAATTGCTCATTCCTCCTAAAGAATTACCCAGACCTGCCACCAAAATCATAAGGCTCACATCCCATTGTTGTTGAGCCAACATATATAAAAAGAGAGCTTCTGAACTCCCTGGTAGCAAGGTTGCTGAAGTAAAAGCACTCAAAAATAAGGTTAAAAGCATCAATACAATCGCTTAAAAAGAACCAATCACCTTCAATGCTATTTGATTAATTTCTCTCGCCTGTACCACACTATTAGATTC
>JAGLFC010000120.1 GCA_023144715.1 Gammaproteobacteria bacterium
TCTTGGATATGAAAAGCAGAGTAGGGGATATTAAAATTATCAGGGATAATAAAACCAAACATAAGAGCCAAACCAATAGCCATATCAGAATAAGCTGAAAAATCAAAATAAATTTGGAAGGTAAAAGCTAAAGAGGCTTGCCAAGACTCTATAAAATGAGCTTCACCACCCGAGAGAAGACTCTCAAAATAAGGGGAAGACATATCTTCTAATGCGTTGGCAAGCAGAACCTTTTTAAATAAACCAATAATAAATAATACCAAACCTCTGGAAATCCAAAGTGATTTTTGTTGATGAGCATAAGGGGCAGAAAATTGTGGGATCAGTGCATCATGTCGCACAATAGGGCCTGCGATTAACTGGGGGAAAAAGGTGACATAAAGAATATAATCAGAAAAACTATAATGAGTCTTATTAGTTTTTGACACATCCACAATATAAGAAATTTGTTGAAAGGTAAAAAAAGAAATGGCTAAAGGCAAAATGACAGGGTTGATGGATAATTCAATATTAAAGAGTGTATTCACATTATCAATAAAAAATTGACTGTATTTAAAATAAGCTAATAAGCCAAGGTTGATTGTAATGCCAATAATCACAAGCCACTTTTTTTTAAGTTCCTTTTCAGTCTCTTTTTTAGCGTTCTTTGGTTTACACTCTTTTGAATGACAATGTGTTAATAACCAACCTATAAAAAAATTAATGATAATTGAAAAACCCAGTAGCCATAAATAAATAGGATTCCACCAACCATAAAAAAATAACGATGTGAGAGTCAGCAAACTCAATGCCACTCTTAAATTAATAAAGCGATAACACAGTAAATACAGTGATAATACCAACGGTAAAAAAATAAGAGTAAAAGTGTGTGAGGTGAATAACATTAATTTATAGTGGTTTTTTATACGTTAACTTATGATTTTTCTATTTTTAAATCCGTGATTTCAAACCAGCCATTTAAGACATCTCTGGCTTCATCAACGCCTGTTTTTTTCAAAGCGGAAAATAATTGTGCTGTAGTACCGGGGTATTCAGATTGAATCGTTTTTTGCACTTTAAATAAAATATTTTGTGCAGCACCTCGTTTAAATTTATCGGACTTTGTGAGTAATATATGGGCAGACATATCCGCTTTTTGACACCATTGCAACATCAGTACATCATATTCTGTAAAAGGACGACGTACATCCATAATCATCATGACACCCTTTAAAGCAGAGCGTTCAATAAGATAGCGTTCAAGTAAATTTTGCCAATGTTGCTTAACTTTAATAGGAACCTTAGCATAGCCATAACCCGGTAGATCAACAAGGTGTCTTTGTGGATCGATTGAAAAATAATTAATCATTTGAGTACGGCCAGGTGTTTTTGACGTTCGACACAGGCTTTTAATATTTGATATGGTATTAATAGCACTTGACTTACCTGCGTTAGAACGACCTGCAAAGGCAATTTCAATGGCACTATCATTGGGTAACTGACTCCAGTTATTAACGCTGAGTAAAAATTCAGCATTATTATAATAATTAGGCTGAGTAAGTGATTGAGTCATTGATTTTTTTTGCATATTAAGTTTAGGTTCAGTTAATAGATGATAAAATTTTTATTAGGTGATGTGTGTTCATGTATTCAAAAAATAATTTATTGAAACTTGGCACAGATCAATATAATAGGCTATTTTAGCACTTTATTATAAACAAATGTTGATCAGAGCTCTTTGTTTTGTGTAAAATAGCCCAAATTTTTTCGTATTGTTTATTTTGATAGCAACAGTTTTAATAAGTAGATGATATAGAATTCACCTTATTGTTTGGAGTAATATAAATGAAAAATAGTATTAAATTAATGGTTGCAGCAGTGTTTGTAGTTGGTTCTTCTGCGGCTTTTTCAGATGGTGCAACACTTTATAAAACAGCTTGTTTTGCCTGTCATGATGCGGGTATCGCAGGTGCACCTAAGTTTGCCGATAAAAAACTTTGGGCACCCCGTATTGCCACAGGTGTTGACGCTATGGTAAAAGTGGTTTTAACAGGTAAAGGTGCTATGCCACCCAATGGTGGTACACAAATGACTGAAGCCCAAATCCGTGAAGTCGTTGAATATATGGCCGATGCTGCTAAGTAACTTAATGGTTACTAAAAGCGATATATTATTTCATACACACATTATTTATAACATCAAGATTTAGGTAAAACCATGAAAAAATTTGCAATTGTTGCTGCTTTACTAGTAGTCGGTTTAACAGGTGTAGTACATGCAGCAGGTGATGCTGAAGCGGGTAAAGTGAAAGCTGCAAGTTGTGTAGCATGTCATGGCGTAGACGGTAATTCATTAGCCGCTACACCGACGTTTCCTAATCTTGCAGGGCAAAGTGCTTCTTACCTCTACAAGCAGTTAGTTGCATTTAAAGAAGGCAAACGCAAAGATCCCACTATGAATGCTATGGTGATGCCTCTTGATGATCAAGCCATGCAAGATGTGTCGGCTTTTTTTGCCACGCAAACATTAAAACCGGGTGTTGCCGATCCTGCTTTAACAGCGGTGGGTCAAGCCATTTATAAGGGTGGCATCGCTGAAATTGGTGCACCTGCTTGTATGGCGTGTCATGGTCCTGCTGGTAAGGGCAATCCGGGTGCAGGTTATCCTCAACTTGCTAGCCAAAAAAGTGTGTATATCGAAAAACAATTGAAAGATTTTCGCAGTGCGGCACAAAGTATGGGTGGTGCAGTCGTAGGTCGTGATAATGATGCTAATAAAATGATGCGTGATGCGGTGAAACGTATGAGTGACCCAGAAATAAAAGCAGTTTCCGCTTATATTCAGGGTTTACAACCTTAAATACCGTTATTTTCAGTTTAATAGTAATCTCTATTAAACATTGATCATACATTATAAGAAAAAAAGGGGGGTCTTTTGACCACTCTTTTTTTTTGAATATTACTTAATTCCTAGTTGAGCCTAAAACGTGAGTCATAAAAACAGTCCTGAGTTTAAAGAGAGTTCTGAGCCTGAAAATAGCTCTGAAGAAATAACACGCCAGCGTTCTAGCCGTAAAGATCATGGACGAGCAAAAGTTATTTTGAGTTTTTTAGGTTCAATGGAATTGGCAATCAGTCTTTTTGTCGTGATTGGCATTGCCTCTATTATTGGTACGATTTTACAACAAAATCAAGCCTATAATACTTATATTGTTCAGTTTGGGCCTTTCTGGTTTGAAGTGTTTCGTTCCTTAGAACTTTTTGATATTTATAGTTCATGGTGGTTTGTTATTTTATTAGGCTTTTTACTAATATCTACTTCAGCCTGTATTTATCGTTATGCACCCTTAATGATTCGAGAATGGCGACGTTTCCATTTAAACGTATCAACAAAATCCTTAAAACTCATGCATGCATCGGGTGTTTGGAACACTCAAAGCAGTCGTGATGACAGCATTCAATTTATACAAGAAAAATTAGCCAATGGCGGCTATCAATCACGTTTAAAGGATGAGCAAGGTGTGATTACCATTGCGGCTAAAAAAGGTTCCGCTAATCGTCTAGGTTATATCTTTACACATGGTGCGATTATTGTTATTTGTCTGAGTGCGTTATACGATGGTAACTTTAATTTAAAATTACGTGAAACAGCAGGGCAACTCAAACCTGAAACCCGAGATTTATTTGCGTCACAAGTCCCTGACATTAGTCGTTTAAAACATGATGAAAATCATGCTTTTCGTGGCAGTGCCAATGTCCCAGAAGGAAGTACAACAGGGCTGGTTTTTTTACAAATGCGTAATGGATTTTTGGTACAGGAATTACCATTTACAATTACCCTCAATGATTTTCGTATTGAACATTATGAATCAGGTATGCCTAAATCCTTTGAAAGTGATATTATTTTAGAAGATAAGGAAACAGGCGAAAAAATTAATAAAACGATTGCGGTCAATCATCCTCTTTTTTATAAGGATTTTGCTATTTATCAAGCCTCATTTGATGATGGTGGCACCATTATGGATATGCAAGCGTGGTCTTTAGAAAATGCCGATCAAACCGTAATGCCCTTTAAACAAGTGGTGGGGCAATCACGTATTATTCCGACGGCTCAGGGTGATATGAAGTTAGAATTAGTCGAATTCACCGCATCCAATGTACAGCCCAATCCTAAAGCAAAAGAAACAGGCAGAAAGTTTAAAAATATGGGGGCGACCTTAACCTTTCGCTTACGTGATACATCTGGACAAGCAAGAGAGTTTATTAATTATGCCAATCCTGTCGAACAAGAAGGCCGTTACTTTTATTTGAGTGGTGTACGCAATGCAACCACTGAGCCTTTTCGTTATTTATTTATTCCAGCCGATGATAATATCAGCATCAAACGTTTCTTTGATTTTCGGGCATTACTCAATAATAAAGAGGAAATGAAGCGTATTTCAGAAAAAACAGCGGCATTATCACTTCAATCAAGCAATGCACCTGATTCTAAAATAGTGGCTCAAATGGGCTTGGTGATGCAACGTTTAGTGGAACAATTTGTCTTGGGTGGTTTTGATTTAGTCATCAATGATATTAATAAACAAGTCCCAGAAGAAAAACGTGAAGAAGTGATGGATTCTTATTTTAAAGTACTCCAAACTATTTTAGGCACCGTTTATCTTGAAGTATTACAAAAAGAAGGTATTGATATTAGTGCTGATATTACCCCTGCTCAGGAACAATATTATGATGATGTGGTCAATACGATGGGAATTTTAGCCAATTATAATGCCCCTTTTTATTTACAGATAAAATCCTTTGATCATAAAGAAGCTTCTGGTTTTCAAATTACCAAATCACCCGGAAAAGACCTTGTTTATCTGGGTTGTACGCTATTATGTATTGGCATTGTGTTAATGTTTTATGTGGCTCATAAGCGTATTTGGGTGATTATTGAACCTCAAGATAAAGTAGAGGGAAGCCCATTACACATTATTGTTGCGGGTTCGGGTGATCGTCATCAAAAAGAGTTTGAGCAAGAATTTCAGGCATTATCACAGCTTTTGGATAAACACTTTGGTAAACATGATCATTATTCTATGAGTAAAGAATAAAGGATCAGTCAATATATCAAATGTTATCATTCAGCATTGGTTTCAGTTGAGGATATTTTAATGGAATTTTTAGATGAAATAATTGCGATGACCTTATTGATGACTCACAAAAGGAAATATAGTGTCTCATTCTAACTTGATTGCTCAAGCCAATGTGTGTATTGGATTAAGCAATCCTAAAAGCCCCGAAAATGTCAATTCAGTCAAGCGTGCCGCGGGTAATTTTCGTGCTGATGCGATTTATTTTACAGGAACACGTTATCCTCGTGCTGTAAAACTCAATCCTGCTACAACAAATATGAGTCGTGCGGTTAGCTTAACGATTCCTATCATAAACACATCATGTTTGATTGATAACACTCCTGACAATATGAAAATAGTCTGTGTTGAATTTGCCGAAAATGCAATTTCCTTAGCTCAGTATCAACATCCAGAACAAGCACTTTATATCTTTGGACCAGAAGACGGTAATCTGAGTCAAGAGATTATCAACAGAGCCGATGCCGTGGTGTATATACCGACGCAAGGTTGTATGAACCTTGCTGCCACAGTGAATGTAGTACTTTATGATAGATTAGCAAAACAGCCACCACACGATGACAATAATGATCTTATTTTTAAAAATCGAGATATTAATAATAAGCTAAAAGTGAAAAAATAGAGATCATTTAAGCATACACTAACGATATACAATTATTGTCTCCTGTTGTGTCAATTGTGCTAAACGACTTAACAATTCTTTGCTTAATCGAATGTTCCACTCCGCTGATAATCGCATTAAAGCCTTAGCCTGTTCACCACGATAATACACCACTATTGGACAGTCTCCCCCTTCCTTAAAAGGGGTGAGTATTGCCTTAAAATGCTCAATAAAAGCCTCGTCCACTTGGCTATGATGAATATGCAAGGCTAAATGCTTGGCAAAATGATTTCTGGCTTGTTCCAAATCATAAATCATATCCACATTGACGCGTGAATTGCCTGAATAATGATCTAAGGTCAGTTCACCTGATAAAACAATAATGGCATCGTTGACCAAAATATCACGGTACAATTCAAACTTATCAGCAAATAATACAATCTCTTGTCGTCCACTGCGGTCATCTATGGTGACAAACGCCATTTTATCACCGCGTTTGGTGAGCATGGTTCGCATGGCAATAATTAAACCTGCGATCACAATATTTTGCTTTTTATCAGGCGTGAGTTCCATAATTTTATGGGTGGTAAAATGACGCAATTCAGTTAAATATTGTTCAATAGGATGCCCTGTAAGATACAAACCCAGCGTTTCTTTTTCTAAGCGTAATCGCTCATCTTCGGGCCATTCCTCTAAGGCTTCAAAGCTACTGCTGGTCTCACCACTGCTACTATCCATTGCCCCTGTATCAAAAAAATCACCACTAAATAAATCATTTTGCCCTGCATTTTGTGCCTTAGCAAATTGTTCGGCAGCTTTTGTGGCACTGGGAATGGCATTTAAAAGAGTGGCACGATTGATATTAAAATCATCCAATGCACCTGCTTTAACCAGAGTGACCATGACACGTTTATTACAACGGCGTAAATCAATACGATTGCAAAAATCTTGTAAATCTTTATACGCTCCATTTTCCTTGCGTGCCTCTATAATACTGTCAATAGCCCCTTCACCCACACCTTTAATTGCTCCTAAACCATAAACTACCTCATTATTTTCGCTGACAGAAAAATAATATTCAGAGAGGTTAATATTAGGGGCAATGACGTTAATATCCGCATCACGACATTCTTCAATGACCACGACCACTTTATCGGTACTGTCCATATCAGCGGATAACACAGCCGCCATAAAGGCTTCCACATAATGCGTTTTGAGCCAGAGCGTTTGATAAGAGACCAGTGCATACGCAGCAGAATGAGATTTATTAAAACCATAAGC
>JAGLFC010000121.1 GCA_023144715.1 Gammaproteobacteria bacterium
GCCATCAAATTATTTCAGGCAAGCAGCAGTTATGCTGTAATTTAACCACTTGGATTGTACAAGATGCCTATCGTAGTCATAGTATTATGATGTTATTACCCCTCGTCAGAAACAAAAAATTGTTGCTCACTAGCTTTAGCTCCAATCATATTTCTTATGCAGTTTATAAAAAATTAGGCTTTAAAGATGCCAATAGAAGTAAACGAATTGTTTATCAACTCCCTTTTTCACTTTCTTGTTTTAACTCGAATGCTCATTTATTTTTTACAGATATTGATGCAATAGAAAAAAATATCAGCCCAACTCATCAAAGTATTTTTAATGATCATAAAAATTTTGGTAATACCTATGTGCTATTAAAGCATAAAAACAAAGAATGTTTATTAATGGGCGTGAGTAGAAATCACATTTTTAAACTCACCTATGTGAGTCATAAAGAATTTTTGCAAAAATACTTAAAATATTTTCGTTATAAAATCATGTTACAGCTTAAAGTCAAACAAATACATATTGATGAACATTTATTACAAGGTTCATGGTTATTTTTATCACGAAAGGTCACTTGGGGAAATCCTTACCAATATAAAAGCCAGCATACTGTAGCACTCTCACCCTCTCCAGAATATTCAGAATTATTTCTATTAAATATGTGATGACTTATTGAATGCAAAAATTGATGGCAAAAGACATAAACAATAAAGCCCGTAAAATAAAATTACTGATTCTTGATGTCGATGGCGTATTAACGGATGGTATGCTGAACTATGGTATGGATGGCGAAATGTTTAAGCAATTTAATGTCAAAGATGGTGTGGGCATTAAATTATTACAACAACAGGGTATTGATATTGCAGTCATCACAGCCAAAGATTCAAAGCCGCTTACGCAACGTATGAACGATTTATCGGTACAGTATTTTTATCCTGCTTGCCATAATAAAATTCTTGCTTTTAATGAATTACTGACTTTATTATCATTAAATAAAGAACAAGTCGCCTATATTGGTGATGATGTGATTGACCTACAAGTGATGGAACAAGTGGGCTTATCAATTGCTGTCTATGATGCCCATAATTTTGTAAAAAAATCAGCCGATTATATTAGCCAAGCAAGTGGTGGTCAGGGTGTTGCTAGAGAAATTGCAGATCTTATTTTAGAGGCACAGTGTGATCTTAACGCATTGTATACTCAGATGGCAAAAGGAAAAACAGGGAAAATTATACAATAATATGAAAAAAATACATTATAAAATAGTCATACCCGCACGCTATGCCTCTTCAAGATTACCTGGTAAGCCTCTTAGGCTCATTGCGGGCAAAACAATGATTCAACATACTTATGAGCGTGCTTTATTGAGTGAGGCCAGTGAAGTCATCATTGCAACGGATGATCAACGTATTGTTGATGCGGTGAGTCAATTTACCCATAATATTGTGATGACCTCAGCCGATCACACTTCAGGAACAGAACGACTTGCTGAAGTAGTTGAGCAAAAAAATTGGCCTGATGATATGATTATTGTTAATGTGCAAGGAGATGAGCCTTTAATCTCTCCTGTGCATATTAATTTAGTGGCTGATTCACTCAATAGTAATACTAAAGCAGGTATGTCAACATTAGCGTCCAAAATAGTAACGATAGAAGAAGTCTTTGATCCCAATATAGTCAAGGTTGTTATTGATCATCAAGGCTATGCACTTTATTTTTCTCGTGCGGTCATTCCATGGTCAAGAGATTCATTTGTTCAAAGTGCTATTGAAGAACAAACCGCAAAAATATTGCTTAAAGAGTCTCAATGGTTTCATCATATAGGACTTTATGCTTACCGTGCCAATACGCTTAAACAATATGTCACCTTGCCTGCCTGTATGTTAGAAAAAACCGAATCTTTGGAGCAATTAAGAATGCTTTATAATGGCATTGCGATACATGTTTCAGTAGTTGATGATTCACAAGGGCAGGGGGTTGATGTAGAAATAGATTTAAAAAAAGTAGAAACATTGTTAAAGGAAAAATATGGATAATAATATGAAAAAACAACTTAAATACTATTCGTCATTATTTATTTTACTCTTTTTTATCAATAACTTTGTTACAAATATTGTTATTGCAAAAACATTGCCTCAAATTATCAAACAAGTAAAACCTGCTATTGTGGGTGTGGGTACCTTTAAATCAACCAATCGTCCACCTTCTAAATTAATGGGAACAGGTTTTGTGGTAGGAGATGGTTATCATGTTATTACCAATTACCATGTTATCTCTAAAAAAACAAGTAAAGATAACAAAGAACAATTAGTCATTTTTTATCGTCATCATAAGGAAATTAAATATCGTAAAGCAAAAGTGATTGGCTATGATAAGGAGCATGATTTAGCATTATTAAGAATAGAAGGACGAAAATTTCCAATATTGAAAATAGAGACCAGTCGTAAAGCACAAGAAGGAGAGTTAATTGCTTTTACAGGCTTTCCTATTGGTGCAGTGTTAGGGCTTTTTCCTGTAACACATCGAGGTATTATTTCCTCAATATCACCTGTAGCAATTCCTGTACCAAGTTCCTCAACATTAAGTGCCAAAATGATCAAACGTTTAAGAGATCCTTATTATGTCTATCAACTTGATGCAACAGCCTATCCCGGTAATAGTGGTAGTCCTATGTTTGATAGTAAAAATGGTAAAGTATTGGGAGTGATCAATAAAGTATTTGTTAAAGAAAGCAAAGAGTTGGTGATACAAAAGCCCAGCGGTATTACTTATGCAATACCAGCAAAGCATATCATTAAACTACTAAAAGACAATAATATTAGAATGATGAAAAAATAAAATTATCATAAAATATGATTTTATTTAAAAAAAAGTCTTGACAGTTAATCTCAGTTAGCTATAATAGCCACCTTTCTGAGGTACTGGAGGGGTTCCCGAGCGGCCAAA
>JAGLFC010000122.1 GCA_023144715.1 Gammaproteobacteria bacterium
CACGGGGCGGATTGTGTTTGAAAAGATATTTATTTTTTTGTACTTATTGTTTGTAAACAATGAATAAATATCTTATGCGAAATAACAACCGTGAAGGATACTTGTTTTAACTTTTTTTTGCTATGAAAAAGAATATAAAATCACAAATTTATGATTAATATCAGAAATTCTAAACTTTATATTATTTTGGCTCATTTTTTCCCACTTTTCCTAAAAAGAAAAGCCCAACTGAAATCGCAGTAATAGACAGGGCTAAATACAACATATCCAGTGCATTAGTGTATTCAATATGGGATACTTTTTGAAAAAAACCGACCACTAATACCATTACAATTACTTTTGATATTTTATCTTTGAGTTGATCAAGTGTGTGAATGACTAATATTTTATTAGTTTTTCCTTCACTGCATTTTGCAGCATCAATTTCGGAAATAAAGAGTTCATAAATTCCAAAAGAAAATAATAGCATGACAACACCAATAAGATATAAATCCACTGCTCCAATAATACTGCTGACGACATCGGCATGAAAATTTTCTGGGTGGGCATGAGTGAGATAGGTGTTAAACACATACAGTGCGCTTCCATAAATATCAAAACTGGCAATCACAAAGAGTATCAAAGCACCGACAAGACCAAATAAAACCGCTAAAATGACAATAAAACGTGATGCCCATAAGCTATTTTCAAATAATTTTTCAAACATAATTTTCTCAGTTTAGAGTAAAATTGATCAGCATAAAAAAATTATCATGTAATTTCAATCTTTATATACCTGAGTTTTTCTTAATTAGGCAATGAATCAAATTTTTGTACAAACTTTTTAGTGATTTCATCATCACTCCATAGATTTTTTTTATTGGAATACCAATCAGATAATACTATGCGTTGAGCGTTTTTATTATGCAAGTAAAATTGATGAACAGCAGGGCGGTGGGTATGACCATGAATTAATGTCTGACATTGATGTGTTAACATGATGTGTTCAAGGGTATCTTGGTTAACATCACTGATTTCCGTATCAGTAGTTATAGCACTTTGACTCTTGATAGAGTTTTCTCTCATCGCACGAGCAATGGCGATCCGTTCTGTAATGGGTTTGGCAAGAAATTGTTGTTGCCAAAGAGGATCTCTCACCAGTCTTCTAAAATCCATATACGGCTGATCATCGGTGCAAAAAATATCACCATGTGACAATAAAACCGCTTGTTTTTGATGCTCTATAGTGAGTGTTATAGGATAGGGATCAGCAATCAGAGTTGCACCACTGGCACGGGCAAAATCGGCTCCCATTAAAAAGTCACGATTACCACGCATAATATAAAGCTCAGTACCAGAATTCACTAATTGTTTGAGCTGTGTAATGCTGTGTTGATAAATAGGAATGGACGCATCATCGCCCATCCAAACTTCAAATAAATCACCTAAAATATAAAGGGCTTGAATATTTTTTTGAGGTTGAGCATTATCATGAATACAAGTGTTTATAAATTGATCAAAATAGGATTGAATATCAGATCGCTTAGGATCAAGATGTAAATCAGAAATGAATAATACTTTAGAGAGAGTGTTAGAAGAGGCTTTCATAAAAAAATGATCTGCTTTGAGGAAAAGCAGATCTTAATCACTTAATCTATAGTGACTTTTTCAAGTATCACATCTTCCACAGGTACATCCGAGTGGTGACCCGCATTACCAGTTGCAACACCCTTAATAGTATCGACAACATCCATACCATCAGTGACTTTAGCAAAGACACAATAGCCCCAGCCATCTTGTGTTTCATTGCGGAAATTTAAAAAGTCATTGTCTTTAAGATTAATAAAAAACTGAGAAGAAGCAGAGTGAGGATCAGGCGTTCTTGCCATAGCTAATGTACCACGGTCATTTTTTAGACCATTAGTGGCTTCATTTTTGATAGAAGCACGCGTGTCTTTTTCATTCATGCCAGATTCCATACCACCGCCTTGAATCATAAAACCATCGATCACACGGTGAAAAATAGTGCCGTCATAAAAGCCTTCTTTAACATATTGTTCAAAGTTAGCACAGGTTTCAGGGGCGTTTTCTTTGTCTAGCTCTACAACGATAGTGCCATGGTTTGTTTGCATTGTTATCATGTTATTTCCGTTAAATATTATAAAAAATAGTGTTGTACTTGGTAATCAATAATATGGATAAAAATTTAAAAATCAAGGGTTTATTTTAATGGTTATTGTAAAACAACGGCATCTTCAATATAAATTGGGTCAATAGGAATATTTTGCTGACCTGCTGTCGCAATTGTTTTTATTTGAGCAATTTTATCAACCACTGCCATACCGCTGATGACTTTACCAAAGACTGTGTAACCCCAACCATTCATGGTTTTACGAGTGAAATTTAAAAAATTATTATCATTTAGATTAATAAAAAATTGTGAGGTAGCAGAGTTAGGATCAGACGTTCTTGCCATTGCAATGGTGCCACGATCATTTTTTAAACCATTATCGGCTTCAATTTTAATAGGGGCTAATGTCTTTTTACGATCTTGAGCATTGGTAAAGCCACCACCTTGGATCATAAAGCCTTTAATGACACGGTGAAAAATTGTTTTTTTGTAAAAATTCATATCCACATAATTAACAAAGTTTTTTACGGTGATAGGGGCTTTATCAGGATACAGTTCGACGATAATATCCCCCTGATTAGTAATAAATTTAACTTTTACGGTGTCTGATGCCATACTGAATGCACTCACACTCAGTAAAAATAATCCTATTAATAAGAGTTTATATTTTGTCATAATGAATACCTATTTTGATGAAAAAAAATCTGATTCTTAAAAAAAAATCAGGAAGAGCAATAAAATATTTTGTCAATATAACGGTTTTTATGCTGTGATTAAAGGGTAATGATTTATTTTTGTTGCTTAATTTATTAAAATCACCTGTCGCTGTGATCAAATAATGTTATATAAAGCAATTTTGATGGGCAAACATAAATGAATATCGTCTTCTTAAATTTAGAATAATGAGTGATAGAACATGAGCAATTCCGCAAAAGATACGCTAGAAACAAAAACGGTCAGTAATTTTATTCGTCATATTATAGATAAGGATATTGCCAATCATAAAAATAAGGGTCAAGTGGTGACTCGTTTTCCACCTGAACCCAATGGTTATCTACACATTGGTCATGCAAAATCTATTTGCCTTAATTTTGGTTTGGCTCAAGATTATAACGGTGTGTGTAATTTACGTTTTGATGATACCAATCCAGAAAAAGAAGATGAAGAATATATTGAATCGATCAAAAAAGATGTCACTTGGCTAGGATTTGAATGGCAAGATGAGGCTAAATTTGCGTCCAACTATTTTACTCAATTACATGATTATGCCATTGAACTGATTAAAGCAGGTAAAGCCTATGTCTGTTCTTTATCACCTGATGAAGCCAGAACCTATCGAGGTTCTTTAACAGAAGCAGGTAAAAACAGCCCTTATCGTGATCAAAGCATAGAAGAAAATTTAGATTTATTTGCTCGTATGAAACAGGGTGAATTTGATGAAGGCAGTAAAGTATTGCGTGCCAAAATTGATATGGCATCACCTAATATTAATATGCGTGATCCGATTATTTATCGCATCCGTAAAATAGAACATCATCAAACAGGGAATGAATGGTGTATTTACCCCATGTATGATTATACTCATTGTTTATCGGATGCTATTGAAGGCATTACACATTCACTGTGTACCCTAGAATTTGAAGATCACAGACCCCTCTATGATTGGGTTTTGGATCAATTAGAGACTCCAAGCCATCCACAGCAGATTGAATTTGCTCGCTTAAATATTAATTATACCGTGACCAGTAAGCGTAAATTAAAATTATTGGTCGATGATGAGCATGTTTTAGGCTGGGATGATCCCAGAATGCCCACCATTTCAGGATTAAGACGACGTGGCTATACACCCGCATCCTTACGTGACTTTAGTGAACGCATTGGTGTGACTAAGGTGGATGGCGTGGTCGATATGAGTACCTTGGAATTTTGTATTCGTGAAGAACTCGACCGTTCTGCTCCTAGAGCCATGTGCGTGTTGAATCCTTTAAAAGTGACCATTAACTCTTGGTCAGAAGATGAAATACAAGAGTTATCCGCACCCTGCCATCCTAAGGATGAGTCTATGGGTAGACGTACTCTAAAAATGACACGCACCTTGTATATTGATCGCAGTGATTTTGAAGAAGTACCACCTCCTAAATATAAACGTTTAACGGTGGGCAAAGAAGTGCGTTTAAGAAATTCGTATGTGATTAAATGTGAGCAGATGATTAAGGATGATCAAGGTGAAGTGATTGAACTTATTTGCAGTCATGATGCGAATACTTTAGGTAAAAAACCAGAAGGGCGTAAGGTGCAAGGCGTGATTCATTGGGTATCTGAACAACAAAGTGTCGCCGCACAAGTACGACTGTATGAACGTTTATTCAGCGTTGAAAATCCTGACAGCTCCGCTAAAAATCATGAAGATGAAGACAGTCACTTTTTAGATTTTTTAAATCCTGATTCATTCAATACGATGCAAAATGCTCGTGCAGAAATATCTTTGGCAGAGGCTCAATCAGGCGATGCTTTTCAATTTGAAAGGGAAGGGTATTTTACCGTTGATCAGGACTCTAGCACCAAGCAATTGGTTTTTAATCGCACCGTGAGCCTCAGAGATTCTTGGGCAAAAACAAATAAAAAATAAATACAAGATTTTTTAGAACTCAGTTAAAATAATGAAAAAGGCTGTGGTTGCTTGTTTTTGTGAGCATAGACCTCTAAGTTATGCTGAATAGTTATCTTATATATTTAATAGGAAAGCAAAATTATGTTACATGTTCAAAATACCCTGACTGGAAAAAAGGAACTGTTTACCCCGATTCATCCCGGTAAGGTGAATATGTATGTCTGTGGTATGACCGTTTATGATTATTGTCATATTGGTCATGCGCGTGTTTTGGTGGTCTTTGATGTCATTAGTCGTTATTTACGTAAGATCTATGGTGATAAAAATGTGACTTATGTGCGTAATATTACCGATATTGATGACAAAATTATTGCCCGAGCCATAGAAAATGGTGAAGATATTGGCACATTAACGCACCGCTTTATTCAAGCCATGCATGAAGATGCCGATGCCCTAGGGGTTAAGCGTCCTGATATTGAGCCTCGTGCCACTGAACATATTGATGAAATTTTGACAATGATCCACACCTTAATCGACAAAGGTTTTGCTTATCAGGCCGATAATGGTGATGTCTATTACCAAGTGGATGAGTTCAAAACCTATGGTCAATTAGCAAAGAAAAATCTGGATGAATTGCAATCAGGTAGCCGTGTCGAAGTCGAACAAGCCAAGCGTAATCCTATGGATTTTGTGTTATGGAAAATGGCAAAAGAAGGTGAACCGAGCTGGGATTCTCATTGGGGCAAGGGCAGACCGGGCTGGCATATTGAATGTTCTGCTATGTCCACTCAATGTCTGGGCGATCATTTTGATATTCATGGCGGTGGCTTGGATCTAAAATTTCCCCATCATGAAAATGAAATTGCTCAATCAGAAGGTTGTACAGGGCATAAGTTTGTTAATTATTGGATTCATAATGGTTTTGTGCGTGTCGATGATGAAAAAATGTCCAAGTCTTTGGGAAATTTCTTTATTATTCGTGAAGTTTTAGAATCTTATGCACCTGAAGTGATCCGTTATTTTATTTTAAATAGCCATTATATGAGTGCTTTAAATTATTCCGATGAAAATTTAGATAAGGCAAAAGCCTCTTTAACCACGTTGTACCAATCATTATTGGATATACACACGGCAGAAACCGATCAAGTAATCTTGGATGAAGCCAGCGACTATAGCCAACGTTTTATCAAAGCGATGGATGATGATTTTAATACACCGATGGCTATTGCGGTATTATTTGATATGAGTCATGATCTGAATCGTTTAAAAGAGAGTGATCCCGAAAAAGCCATCATGCTTGCAGAGCAAATGCAAAAATTAGCACAATTATTAGGCTTATTAGAAAATAATGCTCAACAGTTTTTACAAGGCAATGGTGTAGAAGGTGGTTTGTCTGATGATGCTATTAATACTTTAATTGAGCAACGAGCGACCGCAAAACAGGAAAAAAACTGGTCGGAATGTGATCGCATTCGTGATGTATTAGATGAAGAAGATATTTTGCTAGAAGATACCGCAGAAGGTACACGCTGGCGTAGAAAGTAGCAATTTATTATTATGGTTGGTAAAAAACAGCATAAAAGAAAAAAACCCGCAAAAAAGAAAATCGCAAAAAAAACGCTATGGATACGTTTTAAGCGTTTTATGACCAAAATAATATTTATTTTGATCTTATTTGGAGTCTTATTTTTAGGTTTTTATAGTGTTTATTTAAGCTCAATTATTAAAGATAAATTTGAAGGTAGACGCTGGTCTATTCCTGCTAAAGTGTATGCTCGCACATTAGAAATTTATCCGGGCTTAAAAATAAATCGTCAGCAAATGACTCGCGAACTCCAGTTGGCTAATTATCGACAGGATAAATACGCTTCCACTCAAGGTAGCTTTGCCGTCAATGGAAATAGACTTGATTTAGTGAGTCGTCAATTTATCTTTTCTGATGGTCTTGAGCCGTCACGACACTTGCGTATTCACTTTAATAAACGCAGTGTTGTATCAATAGTTGATCGTAAGACACAAAAAAATCTATCCTTAATCCGTCTTGATCCCGCACAAATTGGTAGTATTCATCCCAAATTACATGCGGATAGGCAATTAATAAAAAAAGAAGACATTCCCCAACGTTTAAAAGAGACCTTACTCGCAGTGGAAGATCGTGATTTTTATCATCATTATGGTCTTGCTCCTAAAGGGATTGCTCGTGCTATTGTTGCCAATATTAAAGCAGGTCGTAAGGTGCAGGGTGGGAGTACATTAACACAACAATTGGTTAAAAATTTATTTTTAACCCGAGATCGCACTTGGACGAGAAAGCTTAATGAAGCCATTATGTCATTATTACTAGAATACCATTATTCTAAGGATGATATTTTAGCCGCTTATATTAATGAGGTGTATTTAGGACAGGACGGACGACGTGCGATACATGGTTTTTCCTTAGCCAGTGAATATTATTTTAAACGTCCCTTAGAACAACTGACTCAAGCACAAACGGCTTTATTAGTGGGATTGGTGAAAGGACCGTCTTATTACAATCCCATTAGAAATAAAGAACGTGCAACTCAACGGCGTAATGTTGTGTTACATACCTTATTAGAGCAGAAAATAATCAGTCAAACTGTTTATAATCAAAGCAGTGCTTCTTCATTAGAGATCAATCGTGGTCAATTAAGAGTTAAAATACCTTTTCCAGCATTTTTGGACAGTGTTAAAAACCAGTTAAACAATAATTATAATCAGGAAGACTTAACTGAGAAAGGTTTAAAAATTTTTACGACCTTAGATCCCAAAGTACAATGGGCAGCAGAAGCTGCATTAGTCAAACAAATTAAGGCAATCAACCCTAAAAAAGCCAAATATTTGCAGGGTGCAATTGTGGTCAGTCGCAGAAATTCAGCAGAAGTATTGGCAATTGTGGGTGGAAAAAATAGCAAAGTAGGGGATTTTAATCGTGCGATTAATGCGCGTCGTCCTATTGGTTCATTGGTAAAACCTGCTATTTATTTAACCGCATTGAAACAAAAATACACGCTATTATCGCCCCTTAATGATACTTCTTTTTCTGTTAAAAGTAATAAAGGAAATGTGTGGAAACCCCATAATTTTGATAAAAAGGAACATGGCATTGTTCCCTTACACATTGCTTTAGCAAAATCTTATAATCTATCAACGGCTCGTTTAGGAATGAATATTGGAGTGGATAAGGTACTCAATACCGTCAGAGATTTAGGCGTTAAAACAGATGCTTTACCTTATCCCGCTGTATTATTAGGCTCATTAACCTTAGCCCCTATACAAGTGTTACAAATGTATCAAACATTTTCTGATCAAGGTTTTTATTCACCTTTGCATACGATAGTCTCTGTTCAAGATGAACACAATCAAAGTTTGCAAAAATATCCTGTTCGAGTGGAACGGCGTATTGATGAAGGTTTGGCGTATTTGATTAACGCAAATTTACAAGAAGTGATCAGCATAGGCACAGGCAGGGGATTATCTCATTATCTTCCTAAGAATTATAATCTTGCTGGAAAAACAGGCACAACCAATGATTTACGTGATAGTTGGTTTGCAGGTTTTGGTAATAACCTCGTATCTGTGGTTTGGTTAGGAAGAGATGATAATCAATCGGCTGGTTTAACAGGTTCTTCAGGTGCATTAAAAGTATGGGGTAAAATGATGAAACAGTTAGATGTAGGTGTTTTAGAACAAAATCAACCTGAAAACATTCAATGGTTTTGGGTCAATGCTATTAAACAAAGGCGTTTAAATGGTCGTTGCAAAAATGCGGAGTTTTTACCTTTTGTTAAAGGCTCTGAACCACAACAGATACAAAATTGTTCAGGTTAATCAATAAAGACTGGGCATTATGACAGACCACTAGAGAGTTTTTAATAGAGCATGTAAAATACCCACTATCAATCAATCACAAAAGAGCCTTAAATGTCCAGTTCAATAGCCGTACTTATTCTTTTTATTATCACTCTCATTGCAGCTAATATCCCATTTTTAAGCGATAAAGTATTATTAGTGCTTAATTCCAGCAATAATAAAGGCTTCTGGCTACGCTTTGCTGAATGGTTTATTATGTATATTGTTGTTATGGCAATCGCTATTGGTTTAGAAACTAAACTGCATGGAGCCGCGTACGAAAAAGTATGGGAAGTGTGGAATTTTTCACAACACTGGGAATTTTATTCTATAACCCTTTGTTTATTCGTGGTTTTTGCACTACCGGGTTTTATTTATCAATACGATTTAAAGAAGCATTTAAAATAAATAAGACTTTTTTTAAATATCTCTTGCATATCAAACAAAAGACCGTATAATACGCTTCATCAGTTGCGGGGTGGAGCAGTCTGGTAGCTCGTCGGGCTCATAACCCGAAGGTCGTAAGTTCAAATCTTGCCCCCGCTACCAAATATTAAAAACCAGATTACTTAACAGTATCTGGTTTTTTTATGTCTGCTCGAAAATGATCAATACTTCCAATTTTCATGCCGAACAGGCAAGGCATTTAATTCATCTCTATAAAATCGCCATTTAGGCATAAATTTATCCATCAATGTTATAAAACGAGTATTATGAGAAGGTTCTAATAAATGCACCATTTCATGAAGCACAATATACTCAAGACATTCAGAGGGCTTTTTAGCCAAATCAAGATTAATTCGGATGGATTGAGAGTCAGGTGAACAACTTCCCCACTTCGTTTTCATTTTACGAATCGTCCATTTTGACACTGAGACCTTTATTTTCTTTTCCCATTTAATGATCAAGGGAGAAAGCATTTGTCTTAATTGTGTTCGATACCATTCATCGATCAGTGATTGCCTTTTTGCGTGTTCTGTATTGGGACGCACTTGCAGTAATATCTCATTATGATCTAAATTGACTTGGGGTGCTTCATTTTTTTCTATAACACGTAATAAATATCTTTTGCCATTAAAATAATGACTTTCTCTATCAATATAATCTCGTGCTAATTCTCGTTTTTGGGTGCGTAGTTTCGCCTGTTGCTGTTTTATCCAGCTTAATTTAGAAATAACAAAAACACGGAGAGTATCTAGATCCATATTATTAGGAGCCGATACTTTGACCTGACCATTGGGCGGATAAACACTTAAATGAATATTTTTAATCTCTTTTTGTACGACCTCAATATCAATATCATTTAGCATCATTTTCAAGTGATTAATACTCACTTTGCTGTTTCACAAGATCAAAAATACGTTCCACTTCATGAATATCACCTACAATATTCATGATTGCCTGTTTTATCACATTTTCCTTAGCCTGATTACCACGCCATTTATCAGGTTTTATACGCATGACGGCTGTATCTATTTGTAAAGCAAGTGATTCATTATTGTCCAGATTATTATATAAGGCTCGCTTGGCATGAGTATCAAGCGTGTCAGGAATCTCATCGACATGAGCATTTGCCACCTGATTGATCAGCTCAGAAATTTCTTGTAAATAAGCCTCGTACTCCACTTTTTGTTCTTTTCGTTTTTTAATAATAGCCGTTAATAAGATCGACATCTTTTCAAAATAAGCAGGATCAAGCAAATGATCTTTCATAATTTTGCTACGCACATTATTTTCAATGGTTTCAGCAACCGACTCCTTATTTCCTTGTATACCAGTGGGTAGGCTTTTAATGGCATCAGACAATCCACTTTTTACAATAATATCAATTAAAGGCATATTACCAAAGGGGGAAATCACCTTAGATTCATCCGCTTGAATATAACGATCCAGCAGATTCCGCATATCGGCTTCATAGGCTTTTAAATCAATGCTTTCACCACTGGCTTTGCGTATGATTTCACGTAATTTAACATAATGATCCATGCGTTCTTTAATATGCTCAATTTCAGCAGAATAATAGCCTGCTGATTCCAAAGCATCGGCAATATTGGCATACGCACGAATAAAGCTCACAATACCTTTATACAAGCCTGTTCGTTGCACTTCTCGGCTTTTGAGATCCTCGGGGATTTCCGTATTGCCACAAAAATAATGAATATAATCTGAATCATTTTTGGGATTTTTAACCGCTTCACAGAGTAATTCAAGGGCTTCCAATGAGGTATCAAGACGTTCACGATCCATTTTTAGACGATCTTTAAGAAGCACTTCACAATCATCCGCTTCAAAACCATCATAATCCAGTTCTGAGGTATACACCGCCACGGCATTTTCTACTTTTTTGAATAAATCTTGATAATCAACAATAAAACCAAACGTTTTATCCTCCGAATCCAAGCGGTTGACTCGACAAATTGCCTGAAACAAGCCATGATCCTGCATGGATTTATCAATATAAAGATAGGTACAACTGGGAGCATCAAAACCTGTCAGCAACTTATCAACAACAATCAATAATTTCATATTGGCAGGTTCTTTCTTAAATTTTATTTTTACCTCATCTTCATAAGTTTCCGTGTTACTTTTACCTGTTTGAGCGATAACATCCTTGAGTAAGGTTGTATAGGTATTATAAATAGTTTCTTTATCGGTTTCAGTATTAGCACCTGTGGCTTCCATTGTAATATCTTTACTTTGGGGATTATAGGAAGTGACGACCGCACATTGACCTTTTAGCTCAGTCGTTTGAAAAAGCTCATAATATCGACAGGCATCAAAAATACTGGATGCAACCAGTAGGGCATTACCAGTCTGAGC
>JAGLFC010000123.1 GCA_023144715.1 Gammaproteobacteria bacterium
ATCTCTTGTATTGACTAAAAAATCTAATTTAGATGACATAAAAAAGAGAGATCGCTATAATATGCGAGGAAAAATTATAGCCGATTTAAGGTTAGTTAATATTATTGGTAATAGGCAATGTATAAAAGATTAAAAAAAATATTTGATAAAAATTTAAAAAAAATAAAGGATTATTTTGGAATTGGGTTACCCAATAGAGATTTAGACTTAAATTTCTCATTACCCACACCGAGTAAAAGAGGAGAAAAACCGAATACCGACAATCGTCAACTGCTCAGACAGTTTAAAGAATTACTGGCGACACCCAGTTTATTATTGACTGAAATTGAAGAGTATTTGATTACATTAAACCGTTATGATGTGATCTTGGAAGATAGACTAATAGTGTCTAATATCGGTTTAAGATTTTTTTATCCTATTATGTTAAATATTTTTAATAAATATCGAGATGATGGCGGTATTCCTGACGGAAAAAATAAGGTCGCAGATATCGAACAAGTTGAAAAAATATTGACACTATTAATCAAAAGTTATAAATTAATTTTTCAACATGACTATAATTCAAGTCGCTTTCATTATGCAAAAAATCGTCTTCGATTTAATTTTTGTGCGATGCGTTTATTAGAGCTTATTTATTATAGACAAAGGTTACTTTCTTTACGCTATACCTTATTAGAAACATCATCATGGCTGGTTGCTCATCAAATTTATGGTATTATGAGTGAATATGAAAATGTCACTAAACGCTATCCAGTGCTTTCTCATCATCTTTTTAAAGACAATAATAAAAAAACTCGAAAAGTACAAAGAAAAAGTATTGAAGATTATTATATGGACATTCAATTATATGCCATTATTGATCAATTATCTTGGCACACTAAAGCACTCCCTTTCATTGATGATTATTTAAGTTGTATTACTCCGAGTATTGTCCCTGTCCGATATATTGGAGGTGTAATTGCTCCTGCTGAAATGGTTGTATATTATGGACAAAAAGAACCCCCTCATTATGATACTCAAAAAAAGGATGATGAAATATCATTAGCGTGGACCTTTAACTTTACACCCTTATTAGTGCAGTTAAAATTAGATCGTAAAGCTTTATATCATGCAAACGCTGAAAAAAATGAGTTTTTAGTGCCTAAATTTTTAAGAAAAATATTGCCCGAATATCGTTTACCTCTTATTGAAGGTTTAGAAACATTGGTCGTCATGGATTCTTCTAATTATACAGCACTGGGTTCTGAACCTTATGATAATATACGTATCTATAGTGGTATTGCTGAAATTTATGATAAATTAAAGGATGTTTTCCAACCTCATTCAAAAAATGCCGACAGTCGTAAATTTCGTGATGCTATGGCACAACATTCTTCTGCGTTAAGTGAAGATAGAGATGGTTCTGAAGAGAGTCTTTGGTTTAAGTGTGATAGTCATTCATCAGATACGCTCTGTCTTAAAACCATAGAAAGTCAATATACTGAATCTTATCATATAGGTTCTTTGGTCTTAATTGAAGATTATTCAACGACACCGAGTCAATTGAATATCGCCAAGGTCACTAAAATTAATCGAATTTATAAAGATAAATACGTTCAATTTTCTGTAAAATATCTCGGTTCTGATGCACTTCCTGTGACAATGAGAAGTGCTAACATTAAACCAGAGGATGACTCTAAAAAGAAAGTATTATCAGGTGCTATTATGTTAATGACTCATAATAAAGTAAATTCACTGCTGATCCCTTTTAGTAAGAGCTATTGGTATAATTCTGAAGTCATAATTTTTAATAATAACCATGAAATTCATACTTTTTTTGGCGATGTGGTTGATATGAGCCAAGATTTTTATCAATTTTCATTGAAAAATAAAAATATTCCTCTAAAATAGAAAGAGCTTATTAGTATTATTAAATGGAGTTAGAATGATCAGTCATTATCATAAAAGTAAAGGTATGTCGTTATTCTCATTAATGTTTTTTGTGGGAATGTCCTCTGTTGCTTATATCTATTTTCAAGATCAAAATGAGTCTTCTAATGGTGATGATAAACAAGGCATGATCAGTCAATTTGTGAGTGGTACACTCAGTCAAAAAGCAAAATTACAAATAAAAATGTTAAGTCATACTATTGAATTGTATATGAGTGATATGGGTAATTACCCATCAGCGGAAGAAGGGCTAGAAGCACTGGTTAAAAAACCTGATTCCGTAAACTCTTATTGGGGAGGACCCTATTTACAAGCAAGCAAAATACCTAAGGATCCATGGGGCTATGACTATATTTATGAAGTACCTGGTGTGCATCATGATTTTGATTTGTATAGCTTAGGAAATAAAAAACATGGTGATAGTCATGATGCAGTTGTTGCGAATTGGGACATAAAATAAAAAATAAAAATACCCCTCTAAAAAATATTTTCTCGTATGAGAAATATTGGGCTGAATGTTATGGTATTTCAAAATATTTACCGCATTCTATGGCAGAAATGGAGGCTTTGGGCTGGGATTCTTGTGATGTTATTTTAGTGACAGGGGATGCCTATGTCGATCATCCTAGTTTTGGTATGGCACTGATTGGGCGTTTATTGGAGTCACAAGGCTTTCGAGTGGGGATTATTGATCAACCCAATTGGCAAAGTAGCCAACCCTTTAAAATTTTAGGTAAGCCTAATCTATTTTTTGGGGTGACCGCGGGTAATATGGACTCAATGATCAACCGTTATACCGCGGATCGAAAACTCCGCCATGATGATGCGTATACCCCTGATGATATAGGGGGAAAGCGTCCTGATCGAGCAGTGGCGGTGTATACTCAGCGTTGTAAAGAAGCGTGGTCGGATGTGCCTGTCGTGATTGGTGGTATTGAAGCCAGTTTAAGACGCATTGCTCATTATGATTATTGGTCAGATAAAGTACGACGATCTGTTTTAGTCGATTCTAAAGCGGATCTGCTGGTGTTTGGCAATGGCGAACGACAAATTGCAGAAATTGCTCATCGTTTATCTCGTGGTGAAGCCATTGAAAAACTGGATAATATTCGTGGTACTGCCTATAAAGTGGCTCATCAACAAAAAAATTGGATGGAAATTGATTCCACTCGTATTGATCGCCCCGGTAATATTGATGCAGTGGTCAGTCCATACCAAATGACCGAACAATCTTCTTGTGCTGAATCATCATCTGAAAAAAATAACGCGACTGAAATTGCTGTACCACTCAAAGATATTGTCAAATCATTGAATCGAGAACGTTGTGTTATTCGTCTGCCTTCTTATGAAAAAGTAAAAAGTGATCAGGTACTTTATGCTCATGCCTCAAGAGTCTTACACCTAGAAACGAATCCGGGTAATGCCCGAGCTTTAGTGCAACGTCATGCGGATAAAGATATTTGGCTGAATCCTCCGCCTTATCCACTGACCACAGAAGAATTTGATCAATTATTTGAACTCCCTTATACCCGCTTGCCCCATAAAGATTATCAGCAGAAAAAAATGCCTGCGTATGAGATGATCCGTTTTTCCATTAATATTATGCGGGGTTGTTTTGGCGGTTGTACTTTTTGTTCAATTACCGAACATGAAGGGCGAGTGATTCAAAATCGCTCAGAAGATTCTATTATCCGAGAAATTGAAGAAATTCGTGATAATGTCCCCGAATTTAAAGGTTATATTTCTGATCTAGGGGGGCCAACAGCGAATATGTGGCGTTTAGCCTGTGATGATAAAAAAATAGAATCAGTGTGTCGTCGTTTATCGTGTGTGTTTCCTAAAATTTGTCCACACATGAACACCGATCATAATCCACTCATCCATTTATACCAACGTGCGAGAAAATTACCTGGTATCAAAAAAGTCTTTGTTGCCTCAGGCTTACGTTATGATTTAGCAATACGCTCACCTGAATACGTTAAGGAACTGGTGACACACCATGTGGGTGGTTATTTAAAAATAGCTCCCGAACATACGGAAGAGGGGACACTCAGTAAAATGATGAAACCTAACATTGATTCTTACTATGAATTTAAACAGATGTTTGAAAAATATTCCAAAGAGGCAGGTAAAGAACAATATTTAATTCCCTATTTTATTGCGGCTCATCCCGGAACGACGATAGAAGAAATGATCAATTTAGCCTTATGGCTTAAAGAAAATAATTTTCGTCTGGATCAAGTACAAAACTTCTATCCTTCACCTATGGCAAGTGCCACTGCCATGTATTATAGCGAACGAAATCCATTAAAAAAACTCAGCTATAAATCAGAAAAAGTCTTAACCGCAAAAGGTGAGCGAGTCAGACGACTGCACAAAGCATTATTAAGATACCATGATCCTAAAAATTGGTCGATGATCCGTGAGGCTTTAAAAGAACAAGGAAGATATGATCTGATCGGAGATAAAAAACAGCAATTAGTCCCTGCCGAATCATTAAAAAAACGAAGCCGATCAGGACGATCTTCATTTACTCATAAATGATAAAAATCAGTTTAAAAATAAGCTATAATTGCTTGTTTAGCTCTTTGTGCTTCAATAAAAAGTAGGCCAAGATTCATCTCTTGTTTGGTAATGAGAGCCAGTACCATTAAATTTCCAACAGGTACTAGGAGCATATTTGTGTCTGAGCAACGTAATAACATTTCATTGACATCACCTTGTTTGAGTGCTTTGGCACTGCGTGAACACACCGTTAATAATTCTGAACACATCGCACTGACTTTATCTTCGTGTGTATTACCAATACTGCTGATGGTTAAACCGTCACTGGTGGTGATCATAGAAAGTAAAATATCATCACAAGAAGCATTTAAGTCTAATAAAACGTTATTAAGTGCCTCTGTGCCATTGTCTTTTGAATCCATTTAAGCGTATCTCCTGAGTAAGTGGGTCATTAAGTCAAAATAAGCCGTTTCATTGAGTGCTGTTTTTTCGAGGGTGGTGATCACAAAAAAAATCCCATTAATTTGAATTAATCGACACTCAAATATTAAATCTTGGTGGTGAATTTGATTAAAAACAGGAAAGAGTGTTTCTATTTTTTGTTGATTGGAATTGTCGGCATAATATTGTTGGGCTAATTCTGTTGCTTGAGTGGCAAAAGATAGGCTTTGTTCTTTTGAAAAACCAGATGACGCCACAACTAATCCTTGCTTATCTGATAATACAATAGAGTGCTTATCGCTATCAATTTTATCAATAAGATCATACAAAGAATCTTGAGGCTTGTTAGTGGAGTTATTATTGATGATAGCTAAGGCATCATGCTCTTCAACATTAACCAACCAACCTGATAAAAGAATGTTATACAGTAAACGAGAAATAATTTTACGATCAATTGTTAATAAAGAAAATAATTGTTCTTTTGTAAAAGGTATTTGTCCATAAGTGTACACAATATTAAGTAATAGCTTTTGACTTGCATCGGGCAAAGATCGCTTGTTAATTGAATTTAAACCCGAATATGTCATTTGAAAAAAAACAGCCATAACCAAAGTACCTTTAATGAGTGATAACAATCAATTATACAGTATCAATGTAATTTATCTACTTTGCTGAGTGTTATCCAGAAAGATTTTATCTTAATGAAATAATAGACCAAAGATGTTCCTTTGCATAACTTTTAAGCGTATCATCAGGATCAACCGCAATTGGGTAAGTGACTTTTAATAGTAAGGGTAAGTCATTAATTGAGTCACTATAAAAATAGCTCTCATCAAGAGAAAAACTCTTATCTTTTAACCATTGAGATAAACGTTCTACTTTACCTTCTTGAAAACAAGGAGTTCCTGATACTTTGCCAGTATATAGGTTATTCTTTTGTTCAGGCATAGTGGCAATTATTGCATCGACCCCTAATTTTTTAGCAATAGGTGCGGTGACAAAATGATTGGTTGCTGTAATGATTAATAAAAAATCATCATTAGCACGATGCTTTGCTAATAAGGCTTCTGCTTTAGGTAGCCAAATCGTATTAATTTTTTTTTGCATAAACTCATGATGCAGTTGTGTCAGTTCTTTAATTGATACTTGTTTTAAAGGGGCTAAACTAAACTCAAGAAATTCATCAATATCCAATGTGCCTGCTTTATATTCATCATAAAAACGCTGGTTTTCATGTTCATAAAGTTCAGCATCAACCCATTTTTTTTCGACTAAAAATTGTCCCCATAAGTAATCGCTATCACCACCGATCAATGTATTATCAAGATCAAATATTGCCAAATTCATTAAACACTCCTAAAAATCTACAAAAGAGCCTAATTTTAACACTTTTAATGAACAAACAATGCTATAATTTAGCGTAATTAAATGGGTTTAATGAGATAGTTGACGACAACGGTATAGAATTTTGATTGATGCAGAGGGTTATAGAGAAAATGTTGGCATAATTATTATCAATGATGATGGTAAATTATTTTGGGCACGACGTATTGGTCAGGATGCTTGGCAGTTTCCACAAGGAGGCATTGCCTATGCAGAATCTGCTGAACAAGCGGTATATCGTGAGCTAACAGAAGAAACAGGTTTGACTAAAAATGATGTTGAAATTGTGGCACGTACTGAGGGATGGTTACATTATAATCTTCCTGAACACTTAGTACGCCATTACAAACAACCCGTTTGCATTGGTCAAAAACAAAAATGGTTTATGTTACGTTTATTAAGCAGTGATAATGCAGTGTCTCTTAATAAAAATAAACGTCCAGAATTTGATGTATGGAAGTGGACTGATTATTGGACACCTTTAAATGAAGTGATTTCATTTAAAAAAGAAGTGTACAAGCAAGCTCTTGAATTTTTTGAGCCTACTTTTTTAAATCAACCTTGGGTTTGTAAATAGAGCTTGCCAATAAAATAAAAGGCATATTGCTTATGTTGGGTAGTTTGCAGCACATTGTTCAAGAGGTGAATTCAACCAAAAACCTCAATCAGGTATTAGCCTTGATTGTACAACGAGTGAAAGAATCCATCACAGCCGATGCTTGTTCCATCTATCTATATGATAAAAATGATCTCAACTTTACTTTAATGGCAACCCAAGGGTTGAATAATACGCAAGTGGGTCAAATAAAAATGGGTTATGGTACGGGTTTGGTGACTCTAGTGGCTGAACAAACCGATCCCATAAATCTTTCTGATGCACAAGAACACCCACGTTTTAAACTGTTTACAACATTGAATGAAGAACGTTTTCATGGTTTTGTCGGTGTTCCAATAAGTCATCATCGTGAAGTATTGGGTGTTTTAGTGGCTCAATCAGAAGCAAGTATTCACTTTTCTCAGGATGTTGTTTATTTTATAATAACAATTGCGGCTCAATTAGCCAGTGCTATTATTAATGCTCAAGCACGAAACCAAATAGAAGCGTTATCTCATCCAAAAAAAAATTTAACGCGTAAATACTCAGCAATTTCTCAAAAACATCGCCCTCTTATGGGTCAACCCGGTGCACCCGGTGTGGCATTGGGTAAAGCAATATCCATTAATAGCTCTTTTGATTTGAATGCGATACCTGATAAAAGTATTGAAAATATTGCTCAAGAAGAAGAAATCTTTCGCTGTGCTTTAGAAGTGGTGCGTAAAGATGTCAAAGCATTATCCTTTCAATTACTCTCTGATGGTTTACCGACAGAAGATGTGGCTATTTTTGATGCTTATTTATTAATGTTAGAGTCTAATACTCTCATTGATAATACCATTGAAAGAATTCAAGCAGGTAATTGGGCCGCAGGTGCATTAAGAGAAACCATTACAGAACACATTAAGCTGTTTAGTGAGATGGATAACCCTTATTTACAAGAACGTATTAAGGATATTAAAGATTTAGGTCAGTGCATTTATAATCAGATGTTGGACATTAATGAGAGTCCTCTGCAAAAATTATCTCATGATAGTATTATTGTGGCCGATGATATATCCGCGACGGTGTTAGCCGATATTGAAAAAATACATATTGCAGGTATTGTACTAAAAAATGGCTCAAGAACCTCACATGTTGCTATTTTAGCACGTGCAATGGGCATTCCTACGGTGGTAGGTGTGAGTGAACTGCCTATTATGCAATTGGATGGCAGTGCTATGGTGGCTGATGGTTATAGTGGTAAAGTGTATATTTCACCGTCTAAAAATATCATCAAAGAATATTCACATCTTATTTCTCAAGAAAAAGAACTTTCAGCACAATTATTAGAGTTAACTGATAAACCTGCCATGACAATAGATGGTGTGACCATTCCTCTCTATGCTAATAGTGGTCTGATCGCAGGTATGACGGTGAGTCAAGAAAATGGGGCAGAGGGAATTGGACTGTATCGTACAGAATACCCTTTTATGATACGTCAACGTTTCCCTGGAGAACAAGAACAAACAGCGACCTACCAAACAGTCATGGCTTCTATGGCACCTAAGCCTGTGGTATTAAGAACCTTAGATATTGGAGGCGATAAATCATTAAATTATTTTCCAATTAAAGAAGATAATCCTTTTTTAGGATGGCGTGGGATTCGAGTGACTTTGGATCATCCAGAAATTTTTATGACTCAACTCAGAGCCATGTTGATTGCCAGTATTGGGCATAATAATTTACATATTTTATTTCCCATGATCAGTAATGTGGATGAATTAGAAGAATCCATAAAATTACTCAGGCGTTCGCAAATAGGATTATTAGCCGAAGGTTATAAGATAAATGCCCCTAAAATTGGAGTCATGGTTGAAGTGCCTTCTCTTATCTTTCAAATGAGAACAATTGCTCCCTTGGTGGATTTTTTCAGTATTGGTACTAATGATTTGATTCAATATTTAATGGCAGTAGATAGAAATAATGCCAATGTTGCCTATCTTTATGAATCATTAAATCCTGCGGTGCTTATTGCCATTAAGAAAATTATTGATGATACTCATAAAGAAAATAAACCCGTCAGTGTCTGTGGTGAGATGGCCAGTGATCCACTGGCCGTTATTTTATTATTAGGGATGTCCATTGATTCTTTAAGTACCAGTGTCACTTCTTTACCTAAGATAAAATGGCTGATCAGAAATTTTACTCACCAAGAAGCTAAAGAGTTATTAGCAGAAGTGTTAACGATGAAGAATGCTCATGAGATAAAAAAAATGCTCATTGCTCAATTAGAAAACAAAGGACTAGGAGGACTGATCCGTGCTGGGCATTAGCCTTATAATAATGATTCCCAATACATTCTGCTTCTGCTAAAATCATCACCTTCATACATCGGACTTTTCACCCTTTTATATAGATAATCATTAATCATGGCCAGAAGAAGACGTAGACAAAAACTCCCCCAAGATCCTGTAGAAGTCACTATTGAATCAGTCAGTCATGATGGTAAAGGCGTATGCCATATTGAAGAGACTACAGTCTTTATTGATGGTGCATTAGAAGGGGAAGTGGTTCAATTTATTTATACCAGTAAACGTAAAAATGTGGCTGAAGGTAAGGTACATAAAATTATCACGGCTTCACCTTTAAGAGTTGAGCCAGAATGCCTACACTTTGCGATTTGTGGGGGCTGTAGTTTGCAACATTTAGCCGCTGATCAGCAAATTTTATTAAAGCAGAATATTTTGCTGAATAGTTTAAAGCATTTAGGCAAAACACAGGCAGAAACAATCCTAAAACCATTAACAGGACCACATTGGGGCTATCGTAGAAAAGCACGTCTAGGCGTTCGTTTTGTGGTTAAAAAAGATAAAATGTTGGTAGGGTTTCGAGAAAAACACAGCAATTTTTTAGCAGAATTAGACACCTGTAAAGTATTGCACCCTGATGTGGGCTTGCATTTACGTGATTTAGCGGATGTGTTGCGTGCTTTATCTATTTATAATCAAATTCCCCAAATTGAAGTGGCTTATGGCGATCATCAAGGGGCTTTTATTATTCGTCATTTAGAACCCTTTACTGAGGATGATAAAGAACAACTAAAAGCCTATGGAAAAAAGATGAAGTGGCATCTATATTTACAACCTAAAGGCCCCGATACCATTACTCGTCTTTATCCAGAAGAAGAAGGGTTTGTGCCACTGACTTATAGCTTGCCTGATTATCATATTGAAAACCAATTTCGACCCACTGATTTTACTCAGGTTAATATGGATATTAATCGCAAAATGATTGCTCTGGCATTGGCATTATTAGATCCTCAAAGTGATGATAAGGTATTAGACTTATTTTGTGGTTTAGGTAATTTTACGTTGCCTTTAGCACAAAAATCAGCTCATGTTACAGGCGTAGAGGGAAGTTCGGAATTAGTCATTCGTGCTAAAGAAAATGCTCTAAAAAATGGTATCGAAAATGCTGATTTTTATGCAGCTGATCTCTTTGAAGATGTGTCCAAGATGCAATGGGCACAACAAAAATATGATCGTATTTTACTTGATCCTGCTCGTAGCGGAGCAAAAGAAATTATTGAGTATCTACCTAAATTTCAAGCCCATACCGTTCTTTATGTATCCTGTAATCCATCCACTTTAGCAAGAGATACAGAAATTATGGTGCATAAGCACGGTTATACATTAGTGAAAGCAGGGGTCATGGATATGTTTCCACATACAGCTCATGTTGAGTCTATTGCTTTGTTTGTTAAGCAATAGTTATAAATTTATTTAGTGATAGGAGAGAATAAGTATGTCCGCTATATCAGAATTAGTCATTGGAGATGTGATGACACTATCACCATTAAGTATTGCTCCTAAAGAAAAATTAATGGTGGCACAACAATTAATGAGTGATAAAAATATTCGTCACTTACCTGTTGTTGATAATGAACTATTGATCAGTGTGATTACCGATAGGGATATTAATCTTGCAGTAGCAGCCAATAAAAACCTACAGGCTGCTGAAGAATTATTGATTGAAGATGTCTGTGCATTAACTCTTTATCAAGTCGATAGAGCAGAGACATTATCCAATGTGGTCAGCTATATGGCAGAAAATTCCATAGGATCGGTACTGATTACTTCTAAGGGTCAATTAGAAGGTATTTTTACCGCTACCGATGCGTGTAAGTACTTATCTCTTTGTCTCAAAGGTCAATGTTCTGATATTGCGAGTAATAAAAACCTTGAATGATAATGAATATCATTTATAATAAGAACATATACCTTGTTTTTTGGAAAAATTATGACACTGGATCAATTAAAAAAAGGGCAGTTTGCTCAAATTAAAGCGATTAAAGCGAGTAAAGAATTAAAAAATCGTTTTATTTCTTTTGGTTTGGTTAAAGGAGCTAAAATTTATATTGAAAGTTATTCCCTTGCAAAAAAAACAATAGAAGTGCGTATTAACAATACTCGTCTTGCCATTCGTGCCACTGAAGCTAAAAAAGTAGAGGTTATTTAATGCCTACCATTAAAATTGCTTTAGTCGGACAACCTAATGTGGGTAAAAGCGCGTTAATTAATTCAGTGGGTAATGCTCATTTAAAAGTGGGTAACTTCAGCGGTGTAACCGTTAAAAAAGAGGTTGTACGTTTTAGCCATGATGATTATGATTTTGAAATTACTGATTTACCGGGTTCTTATTCGCTCAATGATTACACCATAGAAGAACGTGTAACCCGAGATTATCTTGATAAAAGTGATTATGACTTAATTCTTAATGTCATTGATTCCACCAATATAGAACGTAATCTTTACCTCACAACAGAGTTATTATCACTGAATAAAAAATTAGTGGTTGCACTCAATATGAATGATGAGGCAATTAAAGAGGGGGTTGATATTAATGCCCTACAACTGGGAAAAATTTTCGGTGTGCCGTGTATTAAAACCTCAGCCATTGAAAAAACAGGCATTGATGATCTCATTCAAGCATTAATTAAAGCCTATCATCAAAGAGAAAATCGTTTTCATCTTCAATTTAGTGAAGTGTATGAAGAAGAAATTGAACATATTGTGTCTTTTTTAGAAGAAAAGAAAGTACACTGTAAAATTAGTCTTAAAGCATTAGCCATTAAATTATTAAGAGAAGATAAGGCAACCTATCAACGTTTTCATGAAGAACCTGTTTGGGTTGAATTACAACCCATTGTCAATCATGCTTATCAACATTTATACCTACATTATGATACCAAAGATTTAGATGATATTTTTAATGATGAAAAATTGGCATTGGCTAAAGGGGCTGTGGTAGAAACTGTACACTTTGAAAAACAAGTCAAACAAACACTGACCGAAAAAATTGATTCTTTATTGATGCATCAATTTGTGGGATTACCCATCTTTTTATTATTAATGTGGGGTTTATTTCAACTGACTTTTGAAATTGGTAGCATTCCTATGGATTGGATTGATGCTTTTTTTACGGCTTTAATTGAGGGGGTGAAATCATTTTTGGGGGATACAGAACTTGCCTCAGTGATTGCCGATGGTGCTATTGCTGGAGTGGGAGCAGTGGTGTTGTTTTTGCCTAATATTCTGATCTTATTTTTTGGAATTTCTCTTTTGGAAACCACAGGCTATATGAGTCGAGTGGCTTTTTTGCTGGATGGATTTTTTCATAAATTTGGCTTACATGGTAAATCATTTATTCCTTTAGTGACAGGATTTGGTTGTTCTGTTCCTGCGTATATGGCGGCTCGTACTTTAAAAAATGATAGGGATCGCTTATTAACGCTCTTTATTATTGGTTTTATGAGTTGTGGTGCACGTTTACCTATTTATGTCTTATTTGTGGGGGCTTTCTTTGCAGAACATAATGCAGGCAATATCTTATTTCTCATTTATATCAGTGGTGCATTACTCGGTATTTTAGCCGCAAAAATACTTAAAATAACCGTGTTTAAAGGCGATGATGAGCCTTTTGTTATGGAGATGCCTAAATACCGTCTACCTTCCTTAAAGTTAATTTGGCATACCGTATCTGCTCAGGCTATGATGTATTTAAAAAAGGCAGGCACATTTATTTTATTAGCCTCTGTACTGATTTGGTTTGCGAGTAATTACCCTAAACATCCAGAAATAGAACAGCAGTTTCAAGTCCAAATTGAGCAAGCACAAACGGAGCAAATAGCGGTAGAGTTAAAGAATGAACTGGCCTTGTATCAATTAGAACATAGTTACCTTGGTATTGTAGGTCATGCTTCCGAACCTTTCTTTTCACCTTTAGGCTATGATTGGCGTATGGCAGTAGCTTTAGAAACAGGTTTGGCTGCCAAAGAAGTGGTGGTGGCGACACTGGGTATTTTGTATGGTCTTGGTAGTGAAGAAGATGAAGCAAGCTTAGGCTTAGTACAACAAATTAGAGAAAATATCAGTTTTCCTTCAGCACTTTCTTTTATTGTTTTTGTGATGATTTATTTACCTTGTTTAGCCGCTTCAATGGTCTTTATGCGAGAAGCAGGAGGCGGTAAATATCTGGTGTATCTCTTTATTTTTACAACAGTAACAGCATGGAGTTTATCATTTATCACCTATCGTTTGGCGTTATTTTTAACCTAATAGTTGTCTTTATATGAAAGATATTATTCTTGAATTGCTGACAAATTTTTGGATACTGCTGAATTCTATTGCCCTTTTTATTATTATTGGGGTGATTATTGCAGGTGTTTTTAAATTATTACTGCCAGAGGCGTTTATTAAAAAACATCTAGGGCAACCTAATTTTATGTCCAATATCAAAGCTGCTATTTTAGGGATCCCCTTACCTTTATGTTCCTGTAGTGTTATTCCCTTTATCAGTGCCTTAAAAAAAACAGGTGCATCACGCAGTGCTATTCAAACTTTTTTAATTGCCACACCGATTACAGGAGCAGATTCTATTATTGCCACGTATGCAGTCTTTGGTTGGGTGTTTACTCTATATCGCGTGATCAGTGCCGTCTTTATATCATTAATTGCGGGTGTATTAAGTCTATTTTTTATTCAAGAATCCATTGAAAAAAATAAGGATCGGGAAAATCTTTCACCTTTGAAACAAGCACAGACAATACCTGGTATTCCCATTAATATTAATGTGGTGAAAGCAGAAGAACGCTATAGCTTTGTTCAAAAAATACTCTCTTATGCCTTTGATGATATTTATAAAGATATTGCACGTTCACTGATGATCGGTTTATGTTTAGGGGCGATTATTGTCACCTTTATGCCCGAAAATTTAGCTGAATTGATCACTCAGAGTATTTTATTAAACTATGCGTTAGTGCTTGTAGTCTCTATTCCTCTGTATGTGTGTGCCACATCTTCAATTCCATTAGCCTTATCTTTACTGGTTGCTGGATTTTCTCCTGGTGCGGCGTTTATTTTTTTAACGGCAGGTCCTGCGACGAATACCGTGACCATGAGTGTTGTTGCAAAAACATTAGGTCGATCATCACTTATTATTTATTTATCTTCTGTTATTTTAGGTAGCCTATTTTTTGGACTTTTATTTGATTATCTATTTCCAGAGAGTTTGAATACTCTGTTTATTATTGAACAACATGAAGAATCAATAGGGTTTATCAGTCAAATATCTTCTGTGATCTTAGTTTATTTATCATTAAAATATATCGTTAATAAAAATGCCCAGATCATTAAAAAAGGTGGTTGTAGCGGTGGTTGCTGTAGCCATTAAAGGAAATAAAATATTATGACCCATAAAACTATTTTTAAAGCACTCCATCATGCCAGTGTGATTGTGAATGACTTAAATACATCCTTATATTTTTATTGTCATATTTTAGGTGTGGAACACGATCTTAATCGTCCTCAAATGTCTTTTGAAGGGGCTTGGTTGCATATTGGTGAACAACAGATTCACCTTTTATGCTTAGAGCAAACAGAACAAACACTTAATCAGCCTGAACATGCAGGTAGGGATAGGCATCTTGCGATTTATGTCAATGAAATAGACACACTCAAAGAACGTTTAATCACTTGTAAAATA
>JAGLFC010000124.1 GCA_023144715.1 Gammaproteobacteria bacterium
GTGAGCTTTTTAATCTTGTGTGGTAGCGATCCACGTGAGCATGACATTTGATACATAATACCTGTAAATGATCGGCATGATTATTGTTCTTATCGCCATTGATATGATGGGTATGTATAAATTTTCTATTTTCTTTATCTGCTTTATAATCACTATACATAAAAAATAGTTGGATAATTTTCACTTGGACAAAACTATCTTTTGCATTTAAAAAGTTTGTGATAAAAGTTTCATCTTTTTTATGAAATTTTTTTATAATTTTTATCCAATCTTTTTGTGCCACTTTTACTCCTTAATATTTAGCTTGTCATAAAAGCCTATCATAACAAGCTTCTATATCATATCCTCTTCAAAAGCAATAATCTCACTTACTATTTTATCAAAAATTCTCAAAGAAAGTGAATTGAGTGCAGAGTAGAATTTAATTATGGCGAGATAAAAAAGCTCTTGTCATCTTGTCAAAATGAATTAAATATTCTGGAAAATAAACTGTCTGATCGTGGTGGTGCTTGAGCAAAAACTCGGGATCAGGAAATTATCCAACAAGCGGATTTATCAGAAGAAAAAGATCAGCTTGAGTCACAACTAAAAAAGCTAATTTTTGGTGCTTTTCCATTATCTTTAGTGGGTGTTTATAAGGAGGCTAAAACAAAATTAAACAATTCTTGTGAACACATTCACGCTCATATATAAGGCACTCAACCATTCATTAGCTCAGTTGCTGAATAAAAATACTTATTAGCAGGTATTAACCGCTATTAAAGAGGAATTTTCTAAAGATAATAGTATTCTAAATGGCAGGGACTAAATTTCATCATAGTAAAAGAGGATTTTCAAGAAAGTATGGAATTTTATAAAGGATAAACCCTGTCAGCCACACCCCGGCACATGAACTGACCGCTACAGTTGCTTCCTTCCGGATCTGGCTGAGTTAACGGTCTATCATTGCGAAGGGACCAACAGAGAACGCGTAGTATACACTGATTATTAAATATTATGCTAGTCATTTATAATAAAAATATTTATATTCATTTAATTTGTCCAAAAAATGCTATAGTTAATACTTAATTTTAAATTTTGGAGATCTCATGACACAACTTAGAGAAATGGTTATTGATAATGCTACTGAGCATAACGATAAGCAAAAAACACAAGATAAAGCTATGTTATTTATCACTCTTGCTATTTATTTTCTCAGTGCAGGTATTCTTATGGAATATGTCAGTACTGCTGTATTATTAAAAATTTTAGGCTTTATGCTCTGCTCTCAAGCTTTTTATTTTTTATGGAAAAGTCAGTCATTCAATTCATGATTTGCCCTATAAAAAATAAATAAAATCTGAAAATAAATTTTCCTCAAAAGCAGCTTGTTTAGTTAAATTGGATGATAATGAAATATCAGGTACTGGCTCGAAAATACCGCCCTAAAACGTTTGCCTCTATGATGGGACAAGAACATGTGCTTAAAGCATTAAGCAATGCTTTAGACAGTGGTCGTTTGCATCATGCTTATCTCTTTACAGGCACTCGTGGTGTGGGTAAAACAACCGTGGCGCGCGTATTAGCAAAATCACTTAATTGTGAGCAAGGCGTGAGTGCCTCACCCTGCGGTGTGTGCGATACCTGTCAAGAAATTGATCAGGGGCGTTTTATTGATTTAATTGAAGTGGATGCTGCTTCCAAAACAAAAGTAGAAGACACTCGAGAATTATTAGACAATGTCCAATATGCCCCAACTCGTGGACGTTTTAAAATTTACCTAATTGATGAAGTACACATGTTATCAGGGCATAGTTTTAATGCCTTACTTAAAACTTTAGAAGAACCACCACCACACGCTAAATTTTTACTGGCCACCACTGATCCACAAAAACTACCTGTGACAATTTTATCACGTTGTTTGCAATTTAATCTCAAAAGTTTAACAATTGAACAAATTGAGCAACAATTAGAGTTTGTACTGAATGCCGAAAAAATTTCTTTTGATAAAACCGTACTCAAACCATTAGCAATTGCCGCCGATGGTTCGATGCGTGATGGTTTGAGTTTATTGGATCAAGCTATAGCCTATAGTAATGGGTTGCCCAATTTAGCTGATATTGAAGCCATGTTGGGCAGTGTACAAACGAGTCGAATTTTTGCTTTATTAGAGGCCCTAGCAAATGCTGATGGTCGTCAACTGATCGAACAAACCCGAGTGTTAACAAGACAAGGTATTGATGTAACAACCCTATTAGCTGAATTAATTAATACCTTACAGCGCGTCGCATTGTGTCAAATGGTGCCTGATATTATTGATGATAGCCTCGGTGATCAGATTGGTATTGAAAAAACAGCACAACTAATTTCTCCTGAAGATATTCAACTATATTATCAAATTGCCCTCAATGGTCGTAAAGATCTGCCCTATTCTCCTCAGCCACAAAGTGGTTTTGAAATGATTTTATTGCGAATGCTTGCCTTTAAACCTGACTCTTTACCTGAAAAAAAAATACCTCTAAAACCAAACACTCAATCAGCACCTGTAAAAACGCACAAAGTAGAGGCAAAAGCACCTATTGATGATTATGAATTGCCTCCTATAGATACCTATAATCAAACAAATCATGAACCACTATCTGCGGTGCAAGATTATTCAATTAAAGAGCCATTAGTCAGTAAAAAATCACCTAAAATTAAAGAGAATTTATCTTCTAATACTAAGCCATCCGCTCAAATTGTGCCGTTATTTAATAAACACCCACCTTCTGATAAAAAAGAAACAACACCGCTCAATAATATAGAAAAATGCTCTGATTTAGCAGATTACTGGCACGATATAATTGAACATTCAGAATTAATGGGACTGGAACAACAATTAGCTAAACATTGTGCTTTGCTTAATAAAACGGAGCATAATAATGAATTGTTATTAGAATTATCCTTGCAATCAGTGCATAAGCATTTGCTCAATGATAAAATAAAACCGCGTTTGATTGACGCTTTACAAAAAATCACCCAGCAGAACATTAAAATAAATATTAATGAGTGTCAAAGCCATTCTGAAAAAGCGTTAGATACACCCAGAATGCGTGAAATTCATGATGCTAAGGTACTACAAGAACAAGCAGAAGCCTCCATTATAAATGACTCCAAAGTACAAATGATGGTCAATGGTTTTACAGCAAAAGTAATAATAGAATCAATCAAACCTATTTAATAATAATCACTCATATAACCAAAGAAGGAAACACAATGAAAGGTGCTTTAGGTGGCTTAATGAAACAAGCTCAAAAAATGCAAGATGATATGAAACATGCTCAGGCAGAATTGGCCGATGCTGAAGTCACAGGACAATCAGGCGGTGGTATGGTCTCTGTGGTGATGACAGGTCGTCATGATATTCGTAAAGTATCTATTGATGACACTATGATGGATGATAAAGAAATGCTTGAAGATTTAGTGGCTGCTGCGGTCAATGATGCAGTACGTCAAATTGAGTCGGTATCAAAAGACAAAATGTCAGGTATGACCGATGGTTTAAACTTACCACCGGGCTTTAAACTGCCCTTTTAAGCGTATGTAATTATTATGTCTCATTCCCCTCTTATCAAACAATTGATTGATAGCTTGTGTAGCCTACCCAGTGTAGGAGCAAAATCAGCACAACGTATGGCGTATCATTTGCTTGAACGTGATAGAAATAGTGCAAGACGTTTGTCTCATGCACTGTATCAAGCAGCACAACAAGTCGGGCATTGCCAAACTTGCCGTATTTTAACGGAATTTGAACACTGTGATATTTGCCAATCAGACAAACGTGATGAACAAATACTCTGTGTAGTGGAAACCCCTTCAGATGTCTATGCCATAGAGCAATCAGCTTCTTATCAGGGCAAGTATTTTGTCTTAATGGGGCATTTATCACCCTTGAATGGTATTGGTCCTCAAGAACTTCATCTTGATGTACTCAAAAAAAGAGTGCAATCAGAGCCTATTAATGAAGTCATTTTAGCCACAAATACCACGGTTGAAGGGGAAGCAACTGCCTATTATATTGTAGAAATGCTGAAACCCTTCACCTCAAATATTACCCGTATTGCTCATGGTGTTCCTTTAGGGGGAGAGTTAGAATATATTGATCGCTCAACCTTAGGTCATGCCCTTAATGGGCGAAAAAGTTTTAGTTAAACGATTATTTAAACGCAAGGCTAAATTTCACCTCTTTTAAATAATCCGCTTCTTGCTGTAAATCAACTAATGTTAATGGATGTTTTTTAAAGAACTCTTTTGGAAATTGTAAGGTAATCGCCTGATCTTTGGCAGATGCTTGAATCTTAGGTAATGTTTTTTCACTGCGATCTCGATGCAATAAAATACTCAGTCGTAATAATATGGCTAAATATTTAATAGATTGTACACATTCTTTAGGCAAGGTTTTAAAACTTTTTTTAGGAAATTTTCTTCTTTGTGCACTGATTAACAATGCCAATTGATGTTGCTCACGACGAGAAAAACCCGGTAAATCAGAATTTTCTAACACATAGGCACCATGCTTATGGTATTGATTATGAGCAATGGATAAGCCAATTTCATGCAATAGTGCCACCCATTGTAACGTATATTCACTATTAAATTGCTCAATAGACCACTGTTGTTGCACCTGCTGATATAAATGCAATAAAGTTGCTTCAACGGCTTTGGCTTGCTGAGTATCCACATGATATTGTTTGAGTAGATGATTAATGGTTCTCTGACGCACATCCTCATGGCTTAAACGCCCTTGAAGATCATAAATAACGCCTTCACGCAAAGCACTATCAGACACATTCATGGCACTGATTTTGAGTACTTTAAATGCCCCATACAGTACCGCAACTCCACCACAAAATATGGCTTGACGTTCACTATTAAGACCGTCTAGTTCAAGCATATCAATTTCTTTTTGCTTGATCATTTCTTTGATCAACCAGTGTAAGCCTTTTTGAGTAATACCAGGAAATGGATCACTGGTATTTTTGCTATCATGATAGGCACGGAGTACTTTACCAATAGCTTTAATTGTACCTGAAGCACCTGTTGCATACGTCCAGCCGACATTTCTATAGGTATTTTTTATCGTTTGTAATTCTAAACGTGCATACAATTCAGCAATTTTAAAGTTGTTATCATTAAGCTTACCATCGGCAAAGGCTTTAAGCGTCATACTGACACACCCCATGTGTAAACTTTCGGTATAACTCGGACTAAAACCTTTACCAATAATAAATTCTGTACTACCTCCACCAATATCAATGACCAAACGATTATCGGTATTTTCAGATTGACTATGTGCCACACCAAGATAAATTAAACGTGCTTCTTCACGTCCAGCAATTACTTCAATAGAATGCCCCAACATTTTTTCTGCTTGTTTAATAAAATGATGACCATTTTTAGCTTTACGTAGAGTATTTGTACCCACAATACGAATATTTTGAGCAGATATATTATTTAATCGTTGTCCAAAACGAGCCAAACAATCCAGCCCTTTTTGTTGTGCAACGTCAGACAATCGTCCTTTTTTATCCAACCCAGAAGCCAGTCTCACCATTTCTTTCATACGGTCAATAATGAGCAATTGATCATTTTTTAGCTCCGCAACAATAAGATGAAAACTGTTTGAACCCAGATCAATAGCCGCAAAAATTTCTTTTTGTTGATTAGCATTAGATGCTATAGGTTTATGAATAGTGTCTGTCATGTCAATACGACCTTGTATAATATATGTAAAGGCTTATAAAATTAAAAAATTTATTTTATGAAACGTTAAAGCAGAAATTAATAGCAATAAAGAGTCATTATATATATTTTTTTAAAGATTTTTTAATCACTCGTGCAACGGCTACAAATCCAAAGACAGAAGTCACACAACTAGACGAGCCATAACCAAAATTACAATCCAATGTCGTACCCTTTATAGTTGGTTTTTCTTGTCCTACCGTACCGTCTTTTTGTGGATACATCGGTTGTTCAGTTGAAAATACACATTCAATACCAAAACGTCGTTGAGGAGTGCGAGAAAAATGGTATTTATGGCGTAATTGAGACCGTACATTCGCCGCTAAAGGATCATTATAGGTTTTACTTAAATCTAATACTTCAATTTTTGTGGGATCGATCAGCCCTCCTGCTGCTCCTGTAGTAATAATGGGAATTTTATTACGTTTACAATAATAAATTAAAGCACTTTTTTGTTGGGTACTATCAATCGCATCAATAACATAATGGTAGGGTGATTCTTTAGAAAAATAGTGACTAAGATTAGCCTCTGTTACCAAATCATCTATTGCATGACAATGACAATCAGGATTAATTTGTAGTATACGTGCTTGCATTGCTAACACTTTAGACTGATTAATCGTACTGTCTAAAGTATGAATTTG
>JAGLFC010000125.1 GCA_023144715.1 Gammaproteobacteria bacterium
GACAGTGCCTGATTACTACGTGTTAAGGCTTCCATTTGAGCAATAGAGGCATCGTAACCCACATCAAAAGTCATGGTAATAATGGAATCACCATTATTGGTACTATTTGAGGACATATAAATCATCCCCTCAGCACCATTTAACTGTTCTTCTAAGGGTGTTGTCACTGTATCAGCGACCACATCAGAACTGGCACCAATATATTGTGTACTGACCTGTATTTGAGAGGGTACCAATGGTGGATATTGAGCAATGGGTAGCATAAATAAGCTAATCATACCTGCTATTACCATCATTATAGCAATAGCAGTAGCAAAGATAGGACGGGTAATAAAGAAATTCATTGTGGATCATTCCCTCGTGTGAGTCTATTAACACGCATGTTAAAGGTTACTTCTTAATCGTAACATTTAACATGAAATTCAGATTATTCACAAGTCAACATGAAACAAATCAACTAAAGTTTATTTGTTTCATGTTTTAGTGTTCTATTTGAACACTATTATCCAATGGTAATAAAATTTACTCTCCACTAAAATTTTCCTTATTATTTATCATCACCTTTCAACTCTGGAGTAATTTTATAGTGAGTGATACTCAATCCAATAATAGTGATAAACCTAATGAGGATCTTGAAAAATCCCCTCTGGATAGCGTTTATCAATCTCTAAACACACTCGATAAGGGTCTTAGCTCAAATGAAGCAAAGGCACGAATCGACGAATATGGACGTAATGAGCTGGTGAATAAAGAAGCCAGTGATCTTGAAAAGTTTTTAGCTTTTTTCTGGGGACCCATTGCATGGATGATTGAAGCAGCCGCTTTATTGTCCTTATTAATGGGACATTGGGCGGATCTCACCATTATTATGACCTTGCTTATTTATAATGCGGTGTCAGGTTTTTGGCAAGAACGCAAAGCATCTGATGCTCTAGCCGCCTTAAAAGCAGGACTAGCACCTAAAGCCACTGCATTACGTGATGGTAAATTTATTAATGTGGATGCCGCAGAAGTGGTTCCAGGTGATGTCTTACGCATAAAATTAGGTGAAGTAGTGCCAGCGGATGTACGTTTTATCAGTGGCGACTATATTAGTATTGATCAGGCTGCTTTAACAGGTGAATCCTTACCTGTCAGTAAAAAAATAGGCGACTCTGGTTATTCAGGGAGTATTGCCAAAAAAGGTGAAATGAATGCCATTGTTATTGGTACAGGTAATAATACTTTTTTTGGTCGTACCGCCAGTTTAGTTGCCAGTGCTGGCAGTGGTGCTTCTCATTCTCAGCAAGCCACCACTAAAATTGGTAATTTCTTAATTACCATCTCTGTTGTACTGTGCCTTATTTTAGTTGGCTTTGAATTGTATTCTGATATTGTTGTACAAGATGATTGGAAATGGGCTGATCTTGCCGATATTGCTCGCATGGTTTTAGTCCTGTTAATTGCTTCTATTCCTGTGGCGATGCCAACGGTTATGACGGTCACTAATTCAATGGGTGCACAAGCTTTAGCGAAAAAGAAAGCCATTGTGTCACGACTTGAAGCAATTGAAGAACTTGCGGGTGTTGATATATTATGTTCGGATAAAACAGGCACCTTAACCAAAAATATTTTAACCTTAGGCGACCCAATTTTATTTGTGGCAAAAACAGCGGATGAAATTATTTTAGCAGGTGCATTAGCGTCTGAAAAAGGCAGTGATGATGCCATTGATAAAGCAGTCACTGATTGTGTTAAAGAAAGCAGTGTGTTGGATAATTACACCATTAATAAATTTATCCCCTTTGATCCTGTGGGTAAGCGTACTGAAAGTAATGTACTTGATCCTCAAGGCAAGACACAACGATTTACCAAGGGTGCACCTCAAGTCATTATCGATCTGTGTCACCTTGAAGGTGAAACCAAAGAAAAAGCACAAAAAACAGTCACTGATTTAGCAGCAATGGGTCAACGTGCTTTAGCGATTGCTCAATCTGATGATGATGGAAAAAGCTGGGTATTCTTAGGCATACTCTCTATGCTTGATCCTCCAAGAGATGACTCAAAAAGTACCATTGAACAAGCCAAAAAGCATGGTTTACGGGTTAAAATGGTGACGGGTGATGATGTTGCCATTGGTAATCAAATATCTGGACAACTGGGTATGGGTTCACACCTTATCGCAGCAGCAGATATGTTTCCAAAAGGCATGGATATGGATCATCTCTCTGATAAAATTGAGAAATATGTTGATACGGCTGATGGTTTTGGGCGAGTCTTTCCTGAACATAAATATGGTATTGTTAAGGCATTACAAAATCAGGATCATATTGTTGCCATGACAGGTGATGGCGTTAATGACGCACCTGCTCTTAAACAAGCAGATTGTGGTATTGCAGTCAGTGGTGCAACCGATGCTGCCCGAGCCGCCGCTGCTCTTATTTTAACGGCTCCGGGTTTATCAACGATTATTGATGCCATTGAAGAGTCTCGTCGTATCTTTGAACGTATCATTAACTACATTTTATTCCGTGTGGCAATGACTCTGGATATTATGTTTGTGGTGGTATTAGCAACTGTATTTTTTGGCTTTTCACCACTGACCCCTGTCATGATTATCCTTTTAGCCTTATTAGATGATATTCCCATTATGACCATTGCTTACGATAATACTCCTACCCCGACAAAACCTGTTCGCTGGGAAATGAAAAAAATATTATTTGTGTCGAGCTTTATGGGAATGGCAGCCGTAGCACAAAGCTTTGGTCTCTTGATGATTGGTATGGAATGGTTAAGCAATCCACAATGGCAATCATGGATCACACTCACTCAAGCACAAATTCAAACCGCTGTCTTCTTGCAGATTGTGGCAGGTGGTCATTTATTATTATTTGTGATGCGTGCTAGAGGCTCAATGTTCCGTCCACCTTGGCCGGCAAAACCCTTGCTTTTAGCCATTATTGGTACACAAACCTTTGCCGTATTAATGTGTGGCTTTGGCTGGTTTGTAGCAGCAATACCTTGGACAATTATTGGTTTGGTATGGATTTATATGTTGGTTTGGATGGTTATTTTAGATGTCATCAAACTCGCATTGTATAGCCGTTTAAAAACAGGATCGGATCATCCAAAATGGTATACTCACTTTCTACAAAGTAAATCAGTAGCTCATCTTGTACACTCTAAGTAGAACACTATTTTATTTCACCATAGTCATGTAGTACATAATGGAATTGCAGTCAATGTCACACGAACACAAGTCACTGTGTTGGTGTTTAATTTGAGTGTTATTTCCTTTATGTTATCCCTATTAAAACCCACATCAGACAGTGGTTTATCACATTTAAGCACTTCTGTTGCTTTATTTATGAGCTTTTGTTTAACTTTATTAGGACTCTGGCTTTTTCTTTTTTCTCAACAATGGGATGAAACAGGTTTGAGTCGTCCTTGGCCTTTTGTACTTGGCTCTATGACGACTTATCTTGCCTTATCTCAAACCATTACCGCCTTTATGCACGAGTATTTATTTAATTTAAAATTAATTTTAGAGTCTATACAATCCCAAAATGAAAATATAATACATCCTCTCATTCCTGTTGATACAGGCTCATTAATTCTCTTTATCATTGGCAGTATTATTTGGTTTTTGATGAGTTATATTGCTCCCTTGGGTGTGAGTGAACGATGTCACCCCATTATTAATGGCAGGCGCTGGATTCTTGGTTTCTATTATTGTTGTATTCAAATTCCAATCTATTGGGTGTATGCAAAAGTTTGGCAAATACAATATAATTCAAATTCAATAAAGCAAGAATACACACTTGAAGAGCTTTTTATGTTTCAATTTGCTCAACCTCTTCTTTGGTGGTTTCGTTAAATAACGGGTAGATAATAAACTTTAGTTTATCCAGTTAATCATTTAGTTTCTTATTCAAAAACTATCATCTAATAGAAGTCATTGTCATTTTATACTAAAATTTTTTCTCTGAATCATTGATTATATTTTCTTTTACTTATATAGTTTTTACCTATCGTTTTTATTAATAAAATGGATATGGAATTATAATATTTAAAGGTATAACACTAAAGGAAGCATCATGTCGAAAAAAACATCCAATAAATTATCAACTAAGATTTATAACGAAGAGCTTTATAAGCTTCAAGTTGAATTATGTAAATTACAAGAGTGGGTCGTTGCAGAAGGTTTACGAGTGATTGTTTTATTTGAAGGGCGTGATGCAGCGGGCAAAGGAGGCACGATTAAACGCATCCTTGATCGTACCAGTCCACGAGTATTTCAAGTCAATGCCTTACCAACCCCCAATCCTCGTGAAAAGACAGAAACCTATTTACAACGTTATATTACTCGTTTTCCAGCCGCAGGTGAAATCATCTTATTTGATAGAAGTTGGTATAATCGTGCAAATGTTGAGCCTGTTATGGGCTTTTGTACCAAAAAACAATATAAGCGCTTTATTAATAATATATCAAATTTTGAAGAAACGATTATTCAAGATGGTATCCTCTTAATTAAATACTGGTTTGATGTTGGTATGGAAGAACAAAGCAAACGTTTTAAAGCACGTATTTCTGATCCCAGAAAACATTGGAAATTAAGCCCAATGGATCTCGAATCACATCGTCGTTGGTATGATTATTCACGTAGTAAAGATCAGATGTTTCAAGCCACTGATACCAATATTTCTCCGTGGCATGTCATTGATGGTAATGATAAAAAACGCGCCCGATTGAATTGTATATCACATTTTTTATCACAAGTGCCTTATAAAGAAATCAAAAAAGAAATACCTATACTGCCCCCTCGTCAAGATAGTGATGGTTATAAAGAACCTAATTATGCCTACAAATGGGTACCTACTAATATTTAATTGATAAAAATACAAATAAAAGGAACAGATTATGAGTGATTTAGTCGTTATTGGTTTTGATGATGAACATAAAGCATTTGAATTACGTGCAGAATTATCAAAATTGCAAAAAGAATATTTAATTGAAATGGAAGACGTTGTTGTTGTTACTAAAAATGACAAAGGTAAAGTTCAATTACATCAAGCAGTTAATTTAACAGCTGCTGGAGCAGTCAGTGGTAGCTTTTGGGGCTTGCTCATTGGTATGATTTTTCTGAATCCACTATTGGGTGCTGCTGTCGGAGCTGGAGCAGGTGCAATCTCGGGAAAATTAACAGATATTGGTATTAATGATGACTTCATGAAGGAGTTTAGTGAAACATTTAAACCCAATACTTCCGCTATTTTTATTTTGGTGCGTAAATCAACACCTGATAAACTTTTAGCAGAATTAAAAGATTTTCGAGGAAAAGTACTAAAAACGTCACTTTCTGCTGACCGAGAAGATGCAATACGCAAAGTTCTTGAAGCCAATTGATTAAATTTTTTATAAAAATATAGATTTTCTTTTAAAAAAAGGGAAAATTTACTCACTATTTTTAATATTCTAAAGAGTACCTTATTATCTTATATTTACTAAAATATTCTAGCATTGCTATTTTTATATTTATAAATGCTTCTGCAATGGCTTTTGAATGGCAAGAAATTGGGCTTCAAGGAGGTGCTGGTAGTCGTCATGGCGAACATTTTAATCAATGGGAAGTGACCACGACCTATTCGCTACCTTGGCATTGGCAACTAGGAGAAAATTGGGAAATAAAAACTCAGGCAACGGCTTCTCTTGGTATACTTGATGGTGAAGGTAGACAAGCCACCATATTTACTATTGGTCCTAATTTTGTATTGATGAGTCCTTATAAAAAACTAAATTTTGAAGTAGGTATTAATCCAACATGGATGAGTAAGGATAAATTTAAAAAAGTAAATTTTGGGAGTAAATTTCAATTTACTAGTTCTTTGGGAATTAATTATTCTATCTCTGAATATCTCATAATTAAGATTAGAGTACAACACATGTCCAATGCAGGTATTAGCAATCATAATCCTGGATTAAACCAAGGTATGTTGGGTATTGGTTATCACTTTTAAATATACTGCGTATTCTAAATAAAGTATGATTTCAATACTTTATCACTCACATCATATAAACATTATTTTTCATGAATTCCACTCTGATATACGATGTCATCTTTGCCCTAATAATTGAGTGATGTATAGGTCATTTAATTCTACTTTTTGCATTTTCTTTCATAAATCTGGTATTTCAGTTTTTCTTATGAGCTTATTTTTGCTATGCTAGTTCTTTTTTAACACATTGCTTATATATGGTATAAAAATGGAACAATTGAATGAATTTGCACAAAGCAATTGGATTATGATTCTTATGTGGTTTGTCCTACTAGGCATGATTATTAACTCCTTTTTAAGTGCCAGTTATAATATTAGCCCTCAACAAGCGGTACAATTAATGAGCCATGAAACGGGTAGTTTAATCCTTGATGTTAGAGAAGATAGTGAATATCAATCAGGTCACATTAAAGATTCTATCCATATTCCTATGGGAGCATTGGCTTCACGTATTACTGAATTAGATAAATACAAAAATAAAAATGTCATTCTAGGATGTCGTTCAGGAAGTCGTTCTGGCAGAGCATGTGGTATTTTAAAGAAACATGGTTTTGAAAAAGTACATAATTTACAAGGTGGTGTACTCGCCTGGGAAAAAGATAATTTACCAATGAAAAAAGGATAATCTATGTCAAAAGTACAAGCCAAAATTACGATTTATGTTACACCCTATTGCCCTTATTGTGTTCGAGCTAAAAGTTTACTCAATGCTAAAGAGGTTAATTTTACAGAAATTGATATTGCCGAACAACCTGAACAACGCGCTGAAATGATACAAAAAAGTAATGGTATCACTTCTGTTCCACAAATTTTTATTGGTAGCATTCATTTGGGTGGTTGTGATGATTTATTAGCGACAGAAGCAGCAGGAAAACTTGATCAACTCTTATTTCCCTCTTAACCAGTAAGGATTACCATGCCTCATACTGTACATATTGTTTGCCCTCATTGTGACGGCATTAATCGTATTCCCAATGATAAGCTATCTGCAGGTGGAAAGTGTGGTAAATGCCAAAAACAATTATTAACAGGTGACGTTATTGAACTGAATACTTCACGCTTCAATAAGCATATACAAAAAAATGATTTACCTATATTAGTTGATTTTTGGGCACCTTGGTGTGGCCCTTGTAAAATGATGGCACCTATTTTTCAACAAACCGCCCATCATTTTCAATATCAGTTAACCGCTGTAAAAGTGAATACTGAACAAGAACAATCACTAGCAGGTCAATACAATATCCGTAATATTCCAACTCTGGCTATTTTTCATCATAATAAAGAAATTGCACGACAAGCAGGTGCTATGGATAAAAATAGCCTCATTCAATGGGTACAACAATATCTTTAATTTTACCTTTTTATAACGACTCACACTTAGGATTTAATCATGGCAGACGAACAAGTTAATAATGAAGAAAAACAGCAACAATTTATTATTCAAAAACTTTATTGTAAAGATATTTCTTTTGAAACCCCTAATTCTCCAGCAATGTTTACTGAAAAATGGGAACCACAATTAAAATTAGATTTAAATACAGGGGTTAAACCTTTATCAGAAGATGTTTTTGAAGTAGTTCTTACGGTCACTGCTACCGTTAAAGTGGGTGAAAAAACAGCCTTTTTAGTTGAAGTACAACAAGCAGGTATTTTTAATATTAGTGGTTTTGAAAAACCTCAATTAGATGCAATGTTGGGCAGTTATTCACCTAATATCTTATACCCTTATGCCCGTGAAGTCATTACAGATTTAGTCAGTAAAGGTGGTTTTCCTCAACTGGTCATTCAACCTGTTAACTTTGAGGCTATCTATAGTCAACAATTACAACAACGTCGTGAAGAAGAAGCAGCAGCCAATGGTTCTACTTCAGAAGCCGTTCATTAAAACAATATGATTAACGCATGAAAAAACCATCAATCACAGTACTTGGTGCAGGTTCTTGGGGAACAGCACTGGCTATTTTATTAGCTAAAAATGGTCATAAAGTTATCTTATGGGGCAGAAATAAAGATAAAATTAATGCTATGTATACCGCTTCTGAAAATACTTTTTTTCTTGCTGGCATTCCTTTTCCCAAAACATTGACACTCAGCTCTGATCTTAAAAATGCTCTTGCACACAGTGATGATTTATTGGTGGTTGTTCCTAGTCATGCGTTTCGTGATACTTTACTTAATGTTAAGCAAATCAAACCTAATTTGCACAGTATTAGTTGGGCAACTAAGGGTTTAGAACCTAAAACTCATCAACTTTTACATAGCGTAGTTGAAGAAATATTTCCTACATTAAAAAAACGTGCGGTTATTTCTGGACCTACTTTTGCTGCTGAAGTTGCACATGGCTTACCCAC
>JAGLFC010000126.1 GCA_023144715.1 Gammaproteobacteria bacterium
GCTAAAAACGTGATGGCTATTGCTGCGGGTATTATTGATGGCTTGGGTTATGGAGCAAATGCTCGTGCAGCATTAATTACCCGTGGTTTACATGAAATTTCTTGCCTATCTAAAAAAATGGGTGGGGAAAAACATACAATGATGGGTTTATCAGGTTTAGGTGATCTATTACTGACTTGTACTGATAATCAATCTAGAAATCGTCGTATGGGTTTGGCCATTGGTGCTGGTAAGAGCATTACACAAGCAGAAGAAGAGATTAAACAAGTCGTAGAAGGTGTTTGTGCAGCACGACAGCTACATTCTTTATCAAAAGATCTTGATATTGAACTGCCTATTATCGAACAGGTTTATCAAGTGTTATTTGAAAATCTTAGTCCCCAACAAGCGGCTCAAAATTTATTGACACGCACTTATAAAACAGAGTAGACCTTTTAATTTATCCTCAGTTGCTTAACAGATAAAGAGAAAGACCCTACCTTTTATAGCCATGATGATGTCAAGAGTACACTCATGAACAACCCACAAAATAATAGCCAGCCTATTGGTATTTTTGATTCTGGTGTGGGTGGCTTGTCTGTCTTACAGCATATCCATCAACGATTACCCCATGAAGCCATTCTTTATATCGCTGATAGTGCTTATGCTCCTTATGGTTGCAAAGATACAAAAATTATCAAACAACGATCTAAAATAATCACTGAACACCTTATTGCCCAAGGTGTTAAAGCTATTGTCATCGCCTGCAATACAGCGACAGCTTCTGTAATTGAAAGTTTTCGCCGCCAATATAATATCCCTTTTGTGGGTGTAGAGCCGGGTATTAAACCTGCTATTGTTGCGACTAAAAATGGTCATATTGGCATTATGGCAACAAGTAACACATTATCAAGTGCCCGTTATCATAAACTAAGCCAACGTTTTACGAGCAAAGTGCATTTACATCATCAACCGTGTCCCGGACTTGCTGATCAAGTAGAGGCTGGTTTAATTAATGATCCAAAAACCATACAATTACTGCAAATTTATTTAAATAAATTACAACAAAAACAAGTAGACACTATTGTACTGGGATGCACTCATTATTCTTTTTTAAGTCAACAAATTAAACAACTAAGCATTGATTCTATGTCTATTATTGATACAAGTTCTGCTATTTCTGAACAATTATTATATGTTCTTACAAAAAATAATTTAATTAATCATAATGTTCATCAGAAAAAAACGTCTATACAGTATTTTACAACAGGTTCATCCAGAAAAATGCAGTCTACTCTTAATTGTCTTGTGGCTCCTAATCTCAGTGTAAAAAAAATATAATCATTATTATTTTCTCATAATTAAATATTTTTTAATGATTTTCTGAAACCATATTAATCGTATATTTAGGAATTTCAATGACAAGATCTTCATCTGCCACTACGGTTTGGCAACTTAAACGTGAATCGGGTTCAACACCCCATGCTTTATCTAAAAAGTCTTCTTCTAGCTCTGTGGCTTCTTCAAGTGAATCAAAACCTTCTCGCACAATAACGTGACAAGTGGTGCAAGCACAGGACTTTTCACAAGCGTGTTCAATGTCTATATCATTATCTTGAGCAGCATCACAAATAGTCACGCCGGGTTCAACATTAATGATTGCCCCTTCTGGGCAAATCTCTTCATGGGGTAAAAAAATTAATTTAGTCATTTATTACTTCTTTCAATTATCAATCGTTTTATGAATCAGAGCCAATATCATCGACTTTTTTTCCTGCCAACGCCAAATTAATACTGGCATCCATACGGCGTTGGGCAAAGTCTGAGGTTGCTTTATCAACGTGCTCTATTTTTAGTTTGATCGCACGGCGATCACTGCCTTCTGCAAACTGAGATAGCTCACTAATTTCTTGGTAAATAATGCTTTGTTCTTTAGCAGATAGTAATGTTTTTCCATCTTCTTCTAACGCAGCCAATAAGGCTTCTACCACTCGTTTGGCTTCAACTTGTTCTTCTCTTAATTTACGTGCATCAATATCATCTTGAGCATGACTGAACGATTCTTTTAACATGCTTTCAATTTCGCCATCACTCAAACCATAAGAAGGTTTCACCTGAATCTTGCTTTCTACACCAGAGGTTTCTTCTCGTGCTGAAACAGACAGTAAACCATCGGCATCAATTTGGAAGGTCACTCGTATTCTGGCTGCTCCTGCTACCATGGGTGGAATGCCTCTTAACTCAAAACGAGCCAAAGAACGGCAGTCACTGATTAATTCTCTTTCACCTTGCACGACATGGATTGCCATTGCCGTTTGACCATCCTTAAAAGTGGTAAATTCTTGGGCACGAGCCACTGGAATAGTGGTATTACGATGAATGACTTTTTCAGCTAAACCACCCATTGTTTCTAAACCTAAGGATAAAGGCGTGACATCCAAAAGCAACATATCTTCATCGGATTTATTACCCACCAAGACATCAGCCTGACGTGCAGCACCAATCGCCACAACTTTATCAGGATCAATATCAACCAGTGGTTCAGTATCAAAAAATTCACCCACCATCTGACGTACAAGAGGCACTCGTGTTGAACCACCTACCATCACAATATCTTGAATATCCTCTATTTCAAGGTTGGCATCACGTAAAGCTCGACGGCAAGGAATCAATGTTTTTCTAATTAAGGGTTTAATTAATTGCTCAAATTTTTCTAATGATAATTCGCCTTGCCAGAGCTTACCTTCACCTAAGTCAATGGATAATTCTGTCATATCTTGCTGAGATAAAGTTTCTTTTGCTTGTCTAGCGGCATCAAGAACAGTACGCAATAAGCTGGCATTAGGATCTATAATATTGGCTTCTGCTAACATCCAATCTGTAATAACATGATCCAGATCATCCCCACCTAAAGCAGAATCCCCTGCGGTCGATAATACCTCAAAAACACCCTTGGTTAATTTTAGAATAGAAATATCGAACGTACCGCCACCTAAATCATAAATAACATGATTGCCTTCACTACCCGTATCTAAACCATACGCAACGGCAGCAGCAGTCGGCTCATTAATTAAACGTAATACCTTTAAATTGGCTAACTTGGCCGCATCTTTGGTTGCTTGACGCTGGGCATCATCAAAATAAGCAGGAACGGTGATGACTGCTCCTGTTAGTTCATCGCCTAAGGCTTCTTCAGCACGTTGTTTTAGTTTTTTTAAAATCTCAGCAGAAACTTCAATGGCACTGACATTTCCAGCGATGGTTTGAATACGAGGAACAACAGAATTTTCATCTGTGACAAATTTATAAAGACTGTGTTTTTTAATATCATCCAAACCACGTCCCATATAACGTTTTGCAGAACTAATGGTATTTAGAGGATCACTAATAGCATTATTTTGTGCCTCAAATCCAATATGAGTATGATAGCCATCGTCTGTTTTACCAAGAAATTGAACCACTGAAGGCAATAAATGATCACCATTTTCATCGGCAATGGTTTGTGCCAAACCACTTTTTAAACTAGCCACCAGTGAATTAGTAGTGCCTAAGTCAATACCTACAGCGAGTTTATGTTGATGGGGTGCGGTACTTTGACCGGGTTCGGATATTTGTAATAATGCCATAGGATAATTGTATCTTGCTCATTAAAATTGTAAAAAAAGGATAAAAAAATTAAAGCTGATCCGCTAAATCTTCTTCTTTATTAAGGCATTCTTCTTGTAGTCGATTTAAAAATTGCATTTTTAATACACTTGCCGTTGCCTGTTTTAATAATAGTTCTTTATTGTTGACATCAGAGCTTTCTGTATTAGATAGAATGTCTTGAAAGAGGCTTTCCAGTTCAGCAAGAGTGTCTTTAATCTTAGCGTTTACATCCACTAAAATAGTCTCTAATTCAGCAAAAGGATCACTCTTATCAGCGACTTGCGACAAGCTTTCTCTGAGTACCATTTGATCCATTAAAAATGCAGGATCAATGCTCTTGTTATGTTCACTCAATTCAATATCATAAAGTGATAACAAATAAATAGCACGTTGTGTGGGATTTTTTAATGTGTGCAAAGCGTCATTGATGTGTGCTGCTTGTTGTACGGAAAGACGGCGTTCTCGATCACTGGCATTGGCAAATTTATCAGGATGCACAGAACGTTGTAGTGCATGATAATTCTCAGTGAGCTTTTGTGTATTGATATTAAAACGAATATCGACACCTAATAATGAAAAATAGTTATCAGGATGACGCTCTTTTATATTATTCATCATCAAGGTTATACATTAAAGCTTTCACCACAACCACACGCATCTTTTACATTAGGATTATTAAATTTAAACCCTTCATTCAGACCTTCACGACCATAATCAAGCTCTGTACCATCTATATATAATAAACTTTTAGGATCAACAATAATTTTAACCCCTTTATCATCAAACACTTGATCATCTTCTTCAATGCTATCAGCAAACTCAAGCACATAGCCCATCCCTGAACAACCATTGGTTTTCACACCTAAACGTAAGGCTTCACCCTTACCACGGTTTTCAATAAATTGGGTCACATGTTCTGCGGCCGCATCGGTTAAAGTAATTGCCATAATAAAATATCCGAATGTTGTATTAAATTAGCTTGCTTGTTTTTCTTTATAATCACTAATAGCCGCTTTAATGGCATCTTCTGCCAAAACAGAACAATGAATTTTAACAGGGGGTAATGCTAATTCTTCAGCAATATCAGTATTTTTGATTTGACCTGCTTCGTCTAACGATTTACCTTTTACCCATTCTGTCACTAAAGAGCTGGATGCAATAGCAGAGCCACAACCATAGGTTTTAAACTTAGCATCTTCAATAATGCCGTGATCGTCTACTTTAATTTGTAAACGCATTACATCACCACAGGCAGGTGCACCGACCATACCTGTACCGACACCTGATTCATCATTATCCATTGTTCCAACATTACGTGGATTTTCATAATGATCCATTACTTTATCGCTATATGCCATTGTTTATATCCTCAATCAATTATTTTTCTTTAGTGAGCGTTCCACTGAATAGTGGAAATATCAATACCCTCTTTATACATATCCCATAAGGGCGATAATAATCTTAATTTTTCAACTTTTTCTTTTAATAACTTAATCGTAAAATCAACATCTTCTTCAGTGGTATAACGTCCTAAACTAAAACGAATCGAACTATGAGCCAGCTCGTCATTACGACCAATGGCTCGAAGCACATAGGAAGGTTCTAAACTCGCTGAAGTACAGGCAGAACCAGAAGAGACAGCCAGTGCGTCAATCGCCATTAATAAAGATTCGCCTTCCACAAAATTAAAACTCAAGTTAAGATTTTGTGGTACTCGATGTTCTAAATTACCATTTACATACAACTCTTCCATATCGGAAAAACCGTTTAATAAGCGATCTCTCAGTGCAAGAATTCGTTTATTTTCACTCACCATTTCTTCTTTGGCAATTCTAAAAGCTTCGCCCATACCCACTAATTGATGGGGGGCTAATGTACCAGAACGCATACCGCGTTCATGTCCACCACCATGCATTTGTGCTTCAATACGAATACGTGGCTTGCGTCGTACATATAAAGCACCCACGCCTTTAGGGCCATATACTTTATGAGCAGAAAGTGAGAGTAAATCCACTTTTAATGTTTTGAGATCAATCTCTACCTTACCCGCACTTTGTGCCGCATCCACATGAAAGATAATTTTTTTGGAACGACACAGTTCACCTATTGCTGCAATATCTTGAATCACACCAATTTCATTATTAACATGCATAATAGACACTAAAATTGTATCATCACGCATAGCTGTTTCTAAATCTGTAAGACTGATTAAGCCATCTTCTTGCGGATCAAGATAGGTGACCTCATAGCCTTCACGCTCTAATTGACGACAACTATCCAATACGGCTTTATGTTCTGTCTTAGAGGTAATTATGTGTTTGCCACGCTTATGATAAAAATGGGCTGCTCCCTTTATTGCAAGGTTATCAGATTCTGTTGCCCCTGAAGTCCAAACAATTTCTTTGGCATCGGCATTAATTAACGCTGCTACATCAATACGTGCTTGTTCCACCGCTGTTTCTGCATCCCAACCATACTGATGAGAACGTGAAGCAGGATTACCAAAATTCCCTTCTATCGTTAAGTAATGACACATTTTTTCAGCTACTCGTTTATCAACGGGGGTTGTAGCTGAATAATCTAGGTATATCGGTGAACTCATTATAACAATTCCTATTGCCTATTATCGGTGTAAAGAGTGGTCACTACAAAATTATGCAGCGGAAGATTCTTTTAATTCTAGTTTTTCTTGACGACTTGCAATTTCTTGTACCGCTTGTTTCTCTACCAAACTGGCTAATGATATATTGGCTAGAAAAGTAAAAATTTGATCACTTAAATCACACCAGAGATCATGTGTTAAACAACGTTCTTCATGTTGACAGTTGCCTTGACGTTTACAGCGAGTGGCATCAACGGTCTCATCAACAGCAGCAATAATTTCTGCCACCGCTAACTCACTGGCAGGACGGCTCAAACGGTAGCCACCGCCAGGGCCTCTTGCACTAATAACTAATTCATTTTTTCTTAATTTAGAGAACAATTGTTCTAAATAAGACAAAGATATTTCTTGACGATGAGAAATATCCGATAAAGTAATAGGTCCTTGATCATAGTGAAGTGCTAAATCTAGCATTGCTGTCACTGCGTAACGCCCTTTTGTGGTCAATCTCATTATATTATTCCTGAAGTTTAAAACACGATTATAATGTATTTTAAGAAAACCAAGCGTTTTAGTCAAGTATATTTAATCAGATCCTTTACTCTCTCTCTTTTGTGATTCTGTTTTATTGGGATTAACCGATATTTTTGAATCAAAATGAACGATATGGACATCATTTTTATTGACACCTGTGGCACAAATATCTTGTGCGGGGCAGGCTTGGTGATCTTCTTCGAGCGGTGTAATTTCACAGATATGCACATCAGGGATACTAATATCAGGAAATTCAGCATCAATAGAGCGAATCGCAGTACACATTTTATCCAGTTTATCATCAACCGAATGCATGTGATCCAGCATACAATTAATGGCATGAGCAACGGGATCGGGCATTTCACCTGATGTGCCATAAGCATCAAAGCCAATTTTTTTGGCCATATTCTCACGTTTTTCACTGTGTTCAGATTTTTGAGAATTTGATTTTTTGGATGCTTCTTTTTTATCAGGATTACCAATTAAGCGACCAGGAATGCCCACAACGGTACAAGACTCAGGAACATCTTTGACGACAACGGCATTGGAGCCTACTCTTGCGCCATCAGACAAGGTAATTGGTCCTAGCACTTTTGCTCCAGCACCGACCACTACATCATTCCCTAATGTGGGATGACGTTTGCCTTTATTCCATGAGGTTCCCCCTAAGGTAACACCATGATATAAGGTACAATCATTGCCAATATGGGTCGTCTCACCAATCACCACACCCATACCATGATCAATAAAAAAACGTTGCCCAATAGTAGCACCCGGATGTATCTCAATACCTGTTAAGGTTCTAGCAATCATTGAAAAAAAACGTGCTAACCAGTAAAGTTTCCATTTCCAGAGTTTGTTATTCATACGATAAATAAGCATTGCATGAACACCTGGATAGGTTGTTAGAATTTCAAATGTATTACGTGCTGCTGGATCTCGATCAAATACACATAAAATATCTTCTTTAAGACGATCAAACATCATAGACTCTAACTATTATTACAATATAAAAGACTGTGCATTTTACTAGGAAATAAACAAACACTCAATCATTAATATTAGAAAACAGCTTTTCAACACAACTAGCTTTATCATTGGTAGGTAATAAAGAAGAATTATTTATCACTTAAAAACACCACCATACCATGACTATTAAAAAAATATTATTGGTATATAATATATACTTATGAAACGACAGCCTATATACAGTGTGCTTAACTGTAAACTTAACTTCTTTTAAATTCATAGAACCGACATCCCATCATCAAGGTTAGTAGCCTTATTCTTTAATATTCAATAAAAGAGGTTTACCTTGTTAAAAGTTCAGCAACTAGCAAAGCATATCATCACTCCCAATGCACGTTTAGATATTTTAAAGGAAGTTCATTTTCACCTTAAAAAAGGAGAATCAATGGCCATTACGGGTGCATCAGGTTCAGGAAAATCAACATTACTGTCTTTATTAGCAGGTCTAGACACGCCCAGTACAGGACAGATTAGAATTTCTGAACAATTGCTCTCTGAATTAGACGAAGAAGGTAGGGCAGCGCTAAGGCGGAATAAAATTGGCTTTGTTTTTCAGTCCTTTCATTTAATTCCAGCATTAAGTGCTTTAGATAATGTCATGTTGCCATTGGAATTGAAAGGCTTGAAAGATGCTGAAAAAAAGGCCTTAGATTTACTCACACGAGTGGGACTCAAACAACGCTGTGAGCATAAACCCATACAATTATCAGGTGGTGAACAACAACGTGTTGCAATTGCTAGAGCATTTGCTGGGCAGCCAGAAATTTTATTTGCTGACGAGCCCACAGGTAATCTTGATCCCTTAACCGGTCAAACTATTATTAATCTTATTTTTGAACTCAATCAAGAACACAATACCACTTTGGTGTTAGTCACACATGATCACTTATTAGCACAAGCCTGTGAACGACATTTCCAATTAGATCAAGGAAAGCTTAAAGAACGTCCTTTTCCTCAGGTTATTTCTAGTGATGTAGGTTATTAATATATGTGGGCTTTATTACACTTAGTGATTAAATTTTTTAAACGAGAATTATATAATGGTGAATTGAGTTTGCTCATTTTATCATTGGTGATTGCCACAGGCAGTTTAAGTGGTATTGGCTTTTTGATCACACATATTGAACACTCTATGGGAGAACATGTTCATCAATTAAATGCAGCTCAATTGGTATTAAAATCCCCTTCAAAAATTCCTGATAATTGGTTGCAAAAAGCACAGTCCTATCATCTTCAACACGCACAAATGATTACATTTCCAAGTATGTTGGTGATCAATGATGAATTTAAACTGGCACAAATAAAAGCCGTTTCTAATAATTTTCCACTACTTGGAGAATTATATATAAAAAAACAGTCTGCCAGAATATTAGCCAAAGCACCGCCTCATGGTGAAATATGGTTAGATAAGCGTTTGGCTTTTTTTTCAGAGCAGGCACATAGCCTTGAATTAGGAGAAGCTAAATTCAAGATCACGGGTCAGCTAGAACGAGTACCCGGACAATCCAATGCGTTATTCAGTATTGCTCCTTCAGCAATGATTAATTTAGCGGATATTGAAAAAACAAACACTTTATCAATGGGCAGTCGAGCTCATTATTTTTATTATTTTTCGACATCATCCACAGCACAACAAAATCAAGGAACGGAAGAAGATCTCATACAGTATCAACAATGGCTGACACAAAAAATGAATGCCAATCAAACGTTACGTACGGGTGTTGAAGATGTAAAAGCAGTTAATACGACCTTAAAAAA
>JAGLFC010000127.1 GCA_023144715.1 Gammaproteobacteria bacterium
TCTTCTGTTAGTTTTGAACCGATAAAGCCTGCCACACCTGTTACTAAAATTTTCATTATTAACCCTTACTTTCAGCAAATTTTTTAATACTGTCACCACGCCCCATACCATAATAGATAAAACCTTTTTCTTGCATGATAATAGGATCATACAGATTACGACCATCAAATATAATGGCTTCTAAAAGTGTATTTTTAATCTTGTCAAAATCAGGGGCTCTAAATTGCTTCCACTCAGTACAAATCACTAACATATCGGCATGATGCAAACAGGCTTCTTTTGTTCCCATTAAGGTTAAATTATTGCGCTCACCATAAATACGCTGTGTTTCTTCCATCGCTTCTGGATCATAAGCTTGCACCTTAGCATCTGCTTGCCATAATAATTCCATTAAGATTCTACTGGAGGCTTCACGCATATCATCTGTATTGGGTTTAAAGGCTAGACCCCACAAGGCAACCACTTTATTTTTGAGTGCATGACGACCTTTATAATGTGAGACTATTTTATCAAATAGACGTTCTTTTTGGCGATGATTAACAGCTTCTACGGCATTTAATAGTTCTGCTTTATAACCCACTTCGTGAGCAGTACGAGCTAAGGCTTGAACATCTTTAGGAAAACAAGAACCGCCATAACCACAACCGGGATAAATAAAATGATAACCAATTCTAGGATCGGCACCAATACCCAGACGAACATGTTCAATATCAGCGCCTAAACGTTCAGCTAAGTTTGACATTTCATTCATAAAGCTGATCTTGGTGGCCAATAATGAATTAGCAGCATATTTGGTGAGTTCAGCAGAACGTACATCCATAAAAATAATACGTTCATGATTACGATTAAAAGGTGCATACAGTTCACGAATAATTTTTTCTATCGGTTTATTGTCTGTACCAATAATAATACGATCAGGTTTCATAAAATCATGAACGGCAGCCCCTTCTTTAAGAAACTCGGGATTAGACACAATATGATGTAAAATGTGACGCTTACGAGCCTTTAATTCATTACGAATTACCTTAGCAACTTTATGTCCCGTTCCAACAGGTACGGTTGATTTATTAATAATGATTTTTTCATCATCCATATAGTGACCAATACTTTTAGCAACGGACAATACATAGTGTAAATCGGCTGAACCATCTTCATCAGGCGGTGTTCCTACCGCAATAAATTGAATGGAGGCGTGTTTAATCCCTACGTGACTATCACTGCTAAAAGATAAACGACCTTCTTTGACGTTTTCAATGACAATTGCCTCTAAACCCGGTTCATAAATAGGAATAATTCCCTTTTTTAAGCCCTCAATTTTCTTTTTATCAATATCAATACAGATAACATGATGTCCAACTTCTGCTAGGCAAGCACCTGTTACGAGTCCAACATAACCTGTACCAAAAATAGTGACATTCATAAAAAATTCCCTAATTTAATACTTTAGAATAAACATCTTCATAATGCTTAACCATGTCCTGTAAACTAAAATTATCTTCAATTCTATTACGCCCTGCCTCACCCTGTTTATTAATTAAATCAGGATCATTGAGATAGTGTTCCATAGTATTACTTAATATTTCAATATTATTAACAGGTATAATATAACCTGTTTTATTGTCTATCACCAATTCACTATTACCGCCTACATCGGTGGCAATAACAGGTAAAGAACTTGCCATAGACTCTAATATAGTATTAGAAATTCCTTCTGCTATAGAAGGCAAAACAAACACGTTCATTAAACGCATAATAGCATTGACCTGATTGGATGCTCCTGCAAAATAAACCCATTGATTTTTACATTGGTGCTGTTCACAATAATCATTGACTAATTTTTGAGCAGGTGCCATTAATATGCCATCCCCTACAATAATTAAGCGTAGACGTTCAGAAAATTGAGGATTTTTATCAAGTAAATGAAGAAAAGCACGCACTAAAAAGAGTTGATTTTTAACTTCAGCCATTCTGCCTACTGTTCCAAAAATAAGACTATTGGTCTGAATAAAATCAGTTGGTACACGATCTTTATTGAAGGTATTATTGGCTGAAAATCGCTTTATATCCACACCATTGTAAATATGATTAATTTTATTTTTTGGTATACCCACACTCTCTAAGAGATAATTACAGCCTTCTTTTGATAAGGCAATATACTGTTTTACAATAGGGACAAATAATTTTCTCAAAAATTGATATTTTTTGTTGCCACCCGCAATATCACCCACATCCCAACCATGTTCACCGTGTACTCGTGCAGAAACGCCTGCTAATAATGTGGGAAATTGACATTCTAAGGTGGCCATATTTCTAGTATGAACAATATCAGGCTTTATTTTTCTTAATAGTTTATACAAACGCCAAAATACAGGTAAATCTTTACCTGATTTTTTATCTAAAGCGTAAATTTTTACATCTTTTTTTTCTATCTTTTTAAAAAAATCAGTGTAATGAGAAAGACAAATAATGACATGGCGAAACTTTGAACTATCAGAATGATTAATTAAATTAACCACCCCATTTTCTAATCCACCAATATCAAAACTAAAAACAATATGTGCAATAAGAGGGGGTAACGACATGAAAAGATTCCATTTATAATTGTAACAATATTATAACATGGCATATTAATAATATTAAATATCTTATTGATAATCAACGTCGCCAAAATGAGGGGGTTAAAATAACCAAAAGAGTAAAAATTTCCAAACGACCTAATAACATGGCAAAACAAAGCACCCATTTAGAAAAATCATTAATACCTTGATAATTTGCTCCAACATCTCCTAAGCCAGGTCCTAAATTATTTAAGCAAGCCGCTAGAGCAGAAAAAGCAGTGACTTGATCCAGTCCAGAAGCCATTAATAACAACATCATAAAACTAAAACTGGCGACATATAAAGCAAAAAATCCCCAAATGGCATTACTGACATTCTCTGGCATCACCTTACCCCCAATTTTAATAGGAATTTGTGCATTAGGATGAATCAAACGAAAAATTTCTCTTAATCCTTGTTTAACCAATAAAATAACACGAACCACTTTCATGCCACCCCCTGTTGAACCAGAACAACCACCCACAAAACTTAAAAATAATAACATCACAGGTAAAAAACCGGGCCAGTTATAATATTCTGCGGTGGTAAAACCTGTTGTTGTACCAATAGAAATGGTTTGAAAAATGCCATGATGCAAGGCATTTCCCCAAGTATCAAAGGTATGAGTAAAATATAAATACAGAACTGAAATGGCGGATGCAATTGCTAATAAACTTAAATAAACTCGAAACTCAACATCTATAAAATATTCCTTTAACGTACGTGAATGCAGAACTTTAAAATGTAAGCCAAAATTAATACCGGCAAGTAACATAAAAAAACCCGCAATCATTTCAATGCCTTGATTATTAAAATAACCCATTGAGGCATCATGTGTGGAAAATCCCCCAATGGCAACAGTAGAAAAACTATGACCTAAGGCATCAAAAGGAGTCATACCTGCCAACCAATACGCCAATGCACAGACAATCGTTAAGCCTAAATAAATATACCAAAGAGCTTTAGCCGTTTCTGTAATCCTAGGGGTAAGCTTCGTATCTTTTACAGGGCCAGGTGTTTCAGCACGATACAATTGCATACCACCAATCCCTAGCATAGGAAGTACTGCCACTGCCAATACAATAATACCCATACCGCCAAGCCATTGTAATTGCTGTCGATAATAAAGAATAGACGGTGGTAAATCATCTAAACCTGTAAATACAGTAGCACCTGTTGTGGTGAGAGCGGAAATAGATTCAAATAAGGCATCGGTGAAATTAGCGTTCAAACTTTCAGAAAGATAGAGAGGTAAAGAACCCACTAAACCAAATACAAACCAAAAAAGAACCACAACAATAAAACCATCTCGAATACGTAATTCTCGATGATAATCTTTAACGGGCCACCAGAGTATAAAACCACTGAGTAAAATAACAAAAAAAGCATTAATAAAAGTAATCAGTTCTGGATCGTTATACCATAATGATATGCCAATAGAGGGGATCACGGTAGAACTAAATACCATTAATAATAGACCAATAATACGTAAAATAACAAGAGGTTGCATAGTTTAAAAGGGTATTTAAATAAATGTAAAATCAACATGAAACAAACGTTCGACATCAGTGATATGTTTCTTATTGACTAAAAATAAAATCACATGATCGTCTGATTCAATAAGGGTATCATGATGAACAATAATGACTTCACCTGAACGAACAATTGCCCCAATACTTGTACCGGGTGGTAAGGCAATTTCTTTAATAGTACGGCCTACCACAGATGAGGTCTTTTTATCGCCATGAGCAATTGCTTCAATGGCTTCTGCGGCACCCTTACGCAAAGAATGTACTCTTTCTACATGACCACGACGTACATGAGCCAGTAAGCTACCAATGGTGGCTTCTTGTGGAGAAATAGCAATATCAATTTCTCCACTTTCTACTAAGTCAACATAAGCAGCACGATTAATTAACGCCATCACTTTACGTGCTCCTAAACGTTTTGCCAATAAAGCAGACATAATATTCGCTTCATCATCATCGGTTAATGCACAAAAAACATCGGTGTGTTCAATATCTTCTTCAATTAATAAATCTTCATCAGAGGCATCCCCTAATAACACAATTGTTTTTTCTAACTCTTCTGATAATAGTTTAGCATTGGGTTTATTTTGTTCAATAATTTTAACGTGCAGACGATTTTCTAAGGCACTTGCCAAACGACGACCAATGTTACCACCCCCTGCAATAATAATACGTTTAAAAGGTTTATCGATTCGTCTTAGCTCAGACATGACTTTTTTGGTATAACGCCGATCCACAATAAAAAAGACTTCATCATGTTCTTCAATAATAATATCAGCAGTGGGAATAATAGATTTACCTTTGCGATAAATGGCGGCGACACGGGTATCCACATTAGGCATGTGATCACGAATTTCTTGTAATTCATGACCTAATAAAGGACCACCACGGAAGGCACGAACCGCCACTAATTGCACTAAACCATCGGCAAAGTCTAAAACTTGAAGCGCACCGGGGTAAGCAATTAAACGTGTAATATAATCCGTGACTAATTGCTCTGGACTGATTAATACATCAATGGGTAAGGCATCATTAGAAAAAAGTTGTTCATACTTTAAATATTGATTAGCACGTACTCGAGCAATTTTCATGGGGGTATGAAAAAGTGTATAGGCAATTTGACAGGCAATCATATTGGTTTCATCACTATTGGTGACAGCAATGACCATATCAGCATCATCACAGCCTGCCTGATCTAAAATCTCTGGATATGAACCACGCCCTTTAACGGTACGAATATCCAGCCTATCTTGTAAATTAGCCAGCTTACTGCCATCAAGATCAATCACTGTAATATCATTGTCTTCACTGGATAAATTTTCAGCTAAAGATGAACCGACTTGACCTGCACCTAAAATCAAAATTTTCATAATATGAAGTATGTCATTATTTTAAACGTTTACTTTTTTGAGCAATTTTTTTTGCATCAATCCCTAATGTTTTCATTTTTCGATATAAATGAGTCCGTTCTACTCCTGCTAATTGAGCCACTTTACCCACACTCCCACCAACAGTGATGAGTTTTTCTTCCAAATATGCTTTTTCAAAAAGTTCTCGTGCTTCTTTTAATGGATGAGTAAATAATTCAGTGAGTGCATTATCACTCGTTTTAACTTTATTATTAGTATGATTATTTTTAGTATGATATTCAATACTTTTTTCAACTTCATTAAGACTTATATTTTCATCATCAGAAGCGACCAAAAGCCTTTGTACTAAATTTTTAAGTTCCAATAAATTGCCTGGCCAAGCATAATTTCTTAATTTATTCAAACCAGCAATAGAAAAACTACGGTAATTAAATTGTTCCTGCTGTACAAAACGATCTCGATAATAATTCAGTAAATCAGGAATATCTTCACAGTGTTCACGTAATGGAGGAATTTTGACTTGTAAAACATTCAGCTGATAATATAACTCAGACTTAAATTTATTGTGTTTAACAAATTCTTCTAAAGAATAATGAGAAGCCGTAATAATTCGACAATTCAGTGGAATAGATTCTATACCACCAATACGATGAAATTTACCCGTTTCTAAAGTACTTAATAGCAAACCTTGAGTGGTTAAATCCATATCGCCAATATCATCAATGTACAATGTTCCAGCTTGTGCTTGTTCTAATACACCATAATAAATTGTTTCATCTTTTTCAGAACCAAAAAATTCTCGTGCTGAGTATTCGCTGTCTAGGGTTGCTACTCCTAATTCAATATAGGGTTGTTTAGAACGAGGACTTAAATGATGTAAAAGTCGTGAATATTTACTTTTACCGCTACCGGGTTCACCGACAAATAAGACACGAGAATCATGTTGTGCAATTTCTTTTATTTTATGCAATAACTGTTCATTAACGCGACTTTTTCCCACAGGTTCATCAGCAGAAAAAAGTTGTTGTCGCATTCCTTGATTTTCTTTATCCAGTTTATAGGCTTCAAGAGCATGTTCAACAGTCAGTAATAATTTAGCTAATGATAGAGGTTTTTCTAAAAAATCATAAGCACCTAAACGAGTTGCTTCTACCGCAGTTTCAACGCTACCATGACCTGACATCATAATGACAGGAAAATCATCAGTCGTATTGACATTGATTGTTTCCTTCCACTCTTTAAGTAAACTAATGCCATCAATATCAGGCATCCAAATATCTAATAATACTAAATCAGGTTTTTTTAAACGACATTTTTCTTTGGCAACAGTACCATTTTCAGCAATATCAACTTCATAATCTTCATCTTGAAGAATTTCCTGAACAAGTTCACGAATATCAGGTTCATCATCGACAACCAATATATAGGCTGATGTCATCATTTTTCCTCACACATTATATAAAGTAACTTTTATTAAAAATTAACAGCCATAAGTGTAGTGCATATAGAGATAATTTTATAGCAGATTAAACCGTTATTCAAAACCTTACACTATTAAATATAAATTTATTGTATAAAAAAAAGAAATCTTGTACTATATATTATCATTACTCATTGTTTAAATTATTCAAAATAAATTCATTAAACTGGAGAAAACTTAATGCAAACTATTATGGGTTTCGTTGGAATTGCTTCACTCATTCTGATTGCAATTATATTTTCAAGTAACCGAAAAGCTATTAATTTACGTACCGTTGGTGGTGCATTTATCCTTCAAGCTATCATCCCTATTTTTGTTATTTTTACCTCATCAGGTGCGACCATTTTAGGCAGTATTTCAAATGGTGTTCAAGCCGTAATTGATAGTGCCAATGTCGGTATTAGCTTTCTCTTTGGTGGACTTGCCTCCGAAAAAATGTTTGAACTCTTTGGGGGCGGTGGTTTTGTTTTTGCTTTTAAAGTCCTGCCCATTATTATTTTCTTTGCCTCTTTAATGGCAGTGCTTTATTATTTAGGTATTATGCAGATTATTATTAAAGTCTTTGGGGGAGCTTTACGAAAATTATTAGGCACCAGTCAAACAGAATCTATGTCTGCCGCCGCTAATGTTTTTGTGGGTCAAACAGAAGCTCCCTTAGTCATCAAGCCTTATATTGACAATATGACCCGTTCTGAATTATTTGCAGTCATGGCAGGTGGTTTAGCCTCTGTGGCAGGGGCAGTATTAGCAGGTTATGCGTCAATGGGGATTAGCCTTAATTACTTAATAGCTGCTTCTTTTATGGCAGCACCTGGTGGACTGATGATGGCAAAATTATTAGAACCTGAAACGGAAACGCCTAATAATAACCCCGATATTGAAGAGGCTGAAGAAGATAAGCCTGTTAATGTGATTGATGCTGCCGCCAGTGGTGCCGCTTCTGGTTTACAACTGGCATTGAATGTGGGTGCAATGCTGATTGCTTTTATTTCATTAATTGCATTAATTAATGTTATCTTTGGGGCATTGGGTGGTTTATTTGGTTTTGAAGCTCTCACACTACAACAAGCACTCGGTTATTTATTTGCACCCATTGCCTTTCTTTTGGGTATTCCTTGGTCAGAAGCCATACAAGCAGGTAGCTTATTGGGGCAAAAATTAGTCGTGAATGAGTTTGTGGCTTATATTGATTTTGTGGCAATGAAAGACACTCTAAGTGAGCATTCTCAAGCCATTATTACCGTGGCTTTATGTGGCTTTGCCAACCTTTCATCAATGGCAATTTTGTTGGGTGGACTCGGTGTTTTATCACCAAAACGCAGACCTGATATTGCACGATTAGGATTAAAAGCCGTTCTAGCAGGTACTTTATCTAATTTTATGAGTGCCACAATGGTGGGTATTTGTATTAGTCTGACTTCTTCAACCTTATAATTTTATAGGAATTGTAAAATGAGTACTCTTCAAGAAATTTCACGTCAAGCCATTGGCTTAATGGATTTAACCACACTCAGTGACGATGATACCGATGAAAAAGTGATTACACTCTGTCAAGATGCTCATACACAAGCAGGTGATACAGCTGCTGTGTGTATTTATCCACGTTTTATTCCGATTGCTCGTAAAACATTGTATGCACAAAAAACACCTGCCATTAAAATTGCCACTGTGACTAACTTTCCTTATGGTGGAGATGATTTAGATATTGCCTTAGCAGAAACCAGTGCCGCAATGGCTTATGGTGCGGATGAAGTGGATGTAGTCTTCCCTTATCATGCTTTAATGGCAGGTGATGCAAAAACGGGTGCAGAAATAATTGCAGCCTGTCGAGAGATTTGTGCCGATGCCACACTTAAAGTCATTATTGAATCAGGTGAGCTAAAAACCCCAGAACTTATCCGTTCTGCAAGTGAAATTAGCATTGAAGCAGGGGCTGATTTTATTAAAACATCAACAGGAAAAGTCCCTGTGAATGCCACTTTGGAAGCCGCAAAAATAATGCTTGAAGTCATTAAAGACAGTCAGCAAGACGTTAGTTTTAAGGCGGCAGGTGGTGTTAAAGATGCCAACACGGCCAAAGAATTTATAGATCTTGCCAGTCGTATTATGGGAGCAGATTGGGTCACAGCGGATCATTTTCGTTTTGGTGCATCCAGCTTATTAGTCAGTTTACTGGCAGAACTTAATCTTGCTGATAAGTCAGCACACTCTTCTTCCTATTAAAAATAAAGGAATATCTCATGAAACGTACTATTATTTTATTACTGGATTCCTGTGCCATTGGTGCCGCAGAAGATGCGGATACCTTTATCGGTACATTGGATGACGGCACTGAATTTAATGATGTAGGATCTAATACCTTAGGTAATATCGCACAACAATGTGCTGTTGGACATGCTAATAAAGGCCGCAATGGTTCATTAAAAATTCCTAATCTTAATAAATTAGGCTATGGTCGTGCCTGTTATGAAAGCTCAGGCATTTTTCCTGAGGGTTTGGATCACTCTATTGAACCCATTGCGGCTTATGGCTATGCCAAAGAAATTTCCACAGGCAAAGATACCCCAAGTGGTCATTGGGAAATAACAGGCGCACCTGTACTATATGAATGGGGCTATTTCCGTGATAAAGAACACAGCTTTCCGCAAGATCTCTTAAATAAAATAGTAAAAGAAGCAGGCTTAACAGGTTATTTAGGGGATTGTCATGCCTCTGGAACGACTATTTTAGAGCAATTAGGCGATGAGCATATCAAAACAGGCAAGCCCATTTTTTATACCTCAATGGACAGTGTCTTTCAAATTGCCTGCCATGAAGCACATTTTGGTCTTGAACAACTCTATGAACTTTGTGAAATTACACGTCGATTATTAGAACCTTATAATATTGGTCGTGTGATTGCTCGCCCCTTTATTGGCACCGATAAAAGTAATTATACTCGTACGGGGAACCGTCATGATTATTCACTCTTACCACCAGCACCGACATTATTAGATCGCATGAAAGATTCAGGGGGTGAAGTGGTCAGTGTCGGAAAAATATCTGACATCTTTGCAAAGCAAGGTATTACCAAAGCAGTGAGATCCACAGGTTTAGAAGGCCTGTTTGATATTACTTTGGATGAATTAGTGTTAGCAGGCGATCAAAGTATTATCTTTACTAATTTTGTCAATTTTGATGCTGATTTTGGTCATCGCCGTGATGTATCAGGTTATGCAACCGCTTTAGAATATTTTGATCAACGTCTACCAGAAATACTGGATTTAATGGCGGATGATGACCTATTGGTACTGACTGCCGATCATGGCTGTGATCCCACTTGGCAAGGTACGGATCATACCCGAGAACATATTCCCGTTATTTTTTATGGTAAAAATGTTCAAGCAGGTTTTGTGGGTGCACGTGATACCTTTGCAGATATTGGTCAGTCCATTGCAGAGTATCATGATCTCCCTAAATTAGACTATGGTAAAAGTATTTTTTAACCCATTTATACACGATTATGGAGAAATATCATTATGGCAACCCCTCATATTAATGCCAAAGACGGTGCTTTTGCAGACACTGTTTTAATGCCGGGCGATCCCTTACGCGCACAATACATTGCAGAAACCTTTTTAGAAAATGTTATACAAGTAACCGATGTTCGTAATATGTTAGGCTTTACGGGGACTTATAAAGGAAAAAAAGTATCAGTGATGGGCAGTGGCATGGGTATTCCGTCTAGTTCTATTTATAGTACCGAATTGATTACAGAATACGGTGTAAAAAATATTATTCGTGTCGGTACGTGTGGTTCTGTGAGTAAAGACATCAAATTATTAGATGTAGTGATTGGTATGGGAGCCTGTACGGATTCAAAAGTGAATCGTATTCGTTTTAATGATCATGATTTTGCGGCGATTGCCAGTTATGAATTATTACACAAAGCGGTTGAATCTGCCAAAGCACATGGTGTTGAAGCAAAAGTGGGGAATATTTTTTCAGCAGACTTATTTTACTCTCCTGAAAAAAATGCCTTTGATCTGTATGAAAAATACAATATCTTAGGTATTGAAATGGAAGCCGCGGGTTTATATGGTGTGGCTGCTGAATATGGTATCAATGCCCTATGTTTATTAACGGTTTCCGATCAGATTCGTACCGGTGAAAAAGCCTCTGCTGAAGATCGTCAAACTAAATTTAATGATATGATTATTATTGCTTTGGATTCTATTTTGATTGAGTAGTTAAGTTTAGGAGAGACTAAAGTGATATTGCAAACTGTATTTTATCGTCACCATAAAATGGTTGTTTTACTGATCCTATCATCCTTTTTTCTAATCGTAAATGCACAAGCTGATCAAGCAGAAGAAGCATCAGAGGTGATAGATAAAGAAGTAGAAAATGATGATAAAATTGCTCACTTTTTAGGGGCAAATTTTACCTATTCTAATATGAGTATTAATTATCTTGATTGGACCAAAGGAACCAATGATCGTTCAGGTAAAAAAGATTTTTTCTATTTAGAATTAGAAGGTGGGGCAAATTGGGACTGGGGTGATTTTTACTTTTTTATGGATTTTGAAAATCCCCAAAAAGGTTGGTATGACGATGCACCTGATAATACTCGCTTTGTTTTTAAGCCCATTTTTGATATTAAGATCGGTGATTCTAATTGGAATTTTTATTTTCATGATTATTATTTAAGTGAAAATAATTTTTATGTGAGCAATATTGTACCCGGTATTTCCTATAAATATGTGAATGATAGTGGTGTCTTTTTTAAACCCTTTATTGGAGGACATTATCAAAAGAGTACTTTTTATAGTGGTTGGAATGGCTATATGGCTGGTTGGGTTGCCGCCTATGACTTTAGTATTAAAGGACAAAATTTAAGCATTTCACAATGGCATGAATATGAATTTGAGCGTGATGAAGAACATTATAAAACCGATGATGGTACTCGTATTGGTGATGGTGCCAGTACAGGTACCAATGGTGCCATTGCCTTTTGGTGGAAGGTAAATAAAAAGCTAACCACAGGCATTCAATATCGCTATGCTAATAATAAGTTGGGTTCACATAGCTATCAAACAGGTCCCATTTATACTATAAAATATCATTTTTAATAATATTAAGGATACTAGGATGTTACTCCCACAAGAAGTTATTCGTGCAAAACGTGATGGTAAAATACTGACTGAACAAGAGATTAATTTTTTTATTAAAGGCATTACTTCAAATACTGTGACAGAAGGACAAATTGCAGCGTTTGCTATGGCTGTTTACTTTCAAGATATGACCATGGATGAGCGTGTTTTGCTTGCCTCAGCCATGCGTGATTCGGGATCAGTGTTAGATTGGAATTCTTTAGACCTCAATGGTCCTGTGCTTGATAAACATTCCACAGGTGGTGTGGGTGATGTGGTGTCCTTAATGCTCGGCCCGATGGTCGCAGCATGTGGTGGCTATGTGCCTATGATCTCAGGACGTGGTTTAGGTCATACAGGCGGTACTCTGGATAAATTTGATGCTATTTCTGGTTATCAAACCACACCTGATAATGCTCTATTTCGTCAAGTTGTTAAAGAGGTCGGTGTGGCGATTATTGGTCAAACAGGGGATCTAGCACCTGCGGACAAACGTTTTTATGCCACACGAGATATTACCGCAACCGTCGAATCTATTCCCTTAATCACGGCTTCTATTTTATCCAAAAAATTAGCAGCAGGTCTTGATTTTCTCGTCATGGATGTTAAAGCAGGCAGTGGTGCATTTATGCCCACTTATGAGCAATCAGAGGCATTAGCAAAAAGTATTGTGTATGTTGCCAATGGTGCGGGCTGTAAAACCACTGCTTTGCTCACCAATATGAATCAAGTCTTGGCAAGCAGTGCCGGTAATGCTGTAGAAGTTCGAGAAGCCGTGCAATATCTTACTTGTAAAAATGTGAATCCACGTTTACATGATGTCACTATGGAACTGTGTAGTGAAATGCTCGTACTCGGTGGTTTAGCCAGTGATATTCCTGATGCTCGTAAACAATTACAAGCTGTTTTAGATAATGGTAAAGCTGCTGAAGTCTTTGCTAAAATGGTCACGGCTTTAGGAGGTCCAGCAGATTTTGTTGAAAATTACGATCAGTATCTGGCAAAAGCGGATATTATTCGCCCTGTGTATGCTTCTCAATCAGGCATTGTGCACTCTATGGATACCCGAGCCATTGGTATGTCAGTAGTGGCAATGGGTGGCGGTCGTCGTCGTGCGTCCGATGCTATTGATTTTGCCGTAGGCTTTAATGACTTTATTGCTGTGGGCGAAGAAGCCAGTTCTGAACGTCCTCTTGCAATGGTGCATGTGCGTAGTGAAGCACAATTTAAAGAAGCAGAAAGTGCGCTTCAACAAGCGATTATTTGTGGGACATCTCAGGTTGATGATGCTCCTCAGGTGTATCGCCGTATTCGTTTAGATGATGTAAAATAAGACACTTATTGATAGGATATTATTATGGCATTTGATTGGGTAGAATGGTTTGGCTATTTAGCTTCTTTTGTCGTATTAATTTCTTTAACCATGACTTCAATTATAAAATTACGAGTCATTAATTTTATTGGTTGCGTGCTATTTGCTATTTTTGCTTATTTAATTGGTTCTGTGCCAACGGTCTTTATGAATATTGGCATTGCCTGTATTAATCTCTATTTTCTATATCAAATTTATACCACGAAAGAAGATTTTAAGATCATTAATGCGTCCAGTGATTCTGATTATTATCAACATTTTTTAAGTATCAACCAACCAGATATTGAAAAACAAATCCGTATCGATCAATTAAGCATTCATGATACTTCATTTTATATGTTGCGTGATAATGACATTGCAGGAGTGCTAGTGGGTCATCTAAATGTTGAGGGGATCTTTACCATTAAATTAGATTATGTCATCCCTCGTTATAGAGATTTTAAATTAGGCGAGTATTACTATCAACAACACCCTGAATTTTTTAAAGAAAAAAACATTAAAATGTTTTCTGCGTCCGCTCATGATAAAGAGCATTGTCACTATTTGGAAAAAATGGGATTTCATCTGACCAAAAATAATCATTATACTTTGGAATTATCTTAATTTTATGAATTATTTTCATCAATTAGAAGGTTTACTTGAACGATCTTATGCACCTTACTCTGGTTTTAATGTGGCTGCTATTGTGGTCACTAAAACAGGCGATATTTATAAGGGAGTGAATGTTGAATCAGCCGCCTATCCCACCACAATTTGTGCCGAAAGAAATGCTTTACATACCGCTGTTACTGAAGGTGTACAAATAGGCGATATTAGTGAAGTGCATATTTTGGCACGTAATGCGACAAAAATTTTAGTAAAAGCCTACCCTTGTGGTGCATGTCGACAAGTCATTGCTGAACAAGCCGAAAATGATGCACAGATTTATAGCTACACCTCTGCCAGTGAAATTGAACAACATAGTATCTCAGAATTACTTCCTTTTGCATTTTTAGGTCAAGCACTATAAGAATAGTGCCGTACCTAATAAAATAATCTTTCAATATAACGTTTTAAATTACAGATGTTAATACAATTTTGAGGTATAATAAGCGGTTATTTTAGAATAATTAACTATTTAGTCATAAAAAAATAATTTAAACAAAATAAAAGTTAGATATAATGTCAGAAACAATGTTAGAAAACTGCTTAGAAAAAAGCACCCCTTCCAGTCAATTTGATGTGACGACCTTTCAGGGACTTATCCTCGCACTGCAAACCTATTGGGCAGAAAAAGGCTGTGTGTTACAACAGCCTTATGATATGGAAATGGGTGCAGGTACGTTCCATCCAGCCACATTTTTACGGTCAATTGGACCTGAGCCATGGAGTGCTGCTTATGTACAACCCTGTCGCCGTCCGACTGATGGTCGTTATGGTGAAAATCCCAATCGTCTGCAACATTATTACCAATTTCAGGTAGTCATTAAGCCATCCCCTTTAGACATTCAAGAACTTTATCTTGGCTCACTCAAAATGTTAGGGCTTGATCCATTAGTGCATGATATTCGTTTTGTTGAAGATAATTGGGAATCACCCACTTTAGGAGCTTGGGGCTTAGGTTGGGAAGTCTGGCTCAATGGTATGGAAGTGACACAATTTACCTATTTTCAACAAGTCGGTGGTTTGGAGTGTAAGCCTGTTACGGGTGAGATCACCTATGGTCTTGAACGTATCGCCATGTATTTACAAGGTGTTGAAAGTATTTATGATTTGGTTTGGACGGATGGTCCACTGGGTAAAGTGACTTATGGTGATGTATTTCATCAAAATGAAGTGGAAATGTCGGCTTATAATTTTGAACATGCCCCTGTTGATGCCTTATTTACTCAATTTGACCACCTCGAAGCAGAAAGCAAACGTTTAATTGAAGAAAATCTTCCCTTGCCTGCTTATGAAATGATGGTTAAAGCCTCTCATGCTTTTAATTTATTAGATGCTCGCCATGCGATTTCTGTGACTGAACGCGCTCGTTTTATTGGTCGTGTGAGAAGTTTGGCAAAAGCAGTTGCACAAGCTTATTATGATCGTCGTGAAGCACTGGGCTTTCCTATGGTTAAATCCAATTCAAAGAACTAATTTAAAGCACTCACTTTAAAGAACATAAAGAGTTAACATCGTGTCAGAGAATACACTAGAAACAAACGATTTATTAATCGAATTAGGTACAGAAGAATTGCCACCCAAAGCGTTAAAAGGCTTGGCTCAGGCATTTAAACAAGGTTTTGCTAAGGGGTTGGATGATGCCAATCTCAAGTATGATCATATTTATTCTTATGCGACCCCCCGTCGTTTGGCATTATTGGTGAGCCAACTTACCGTGACCCAAGCCGATAAATCAATTGAGCGACGAGGCCCTGCATTACAGGCAGCTTTTGATGATGAAGGTTGTCCGACAAAGGCCGCTCAAGGTTTTGCACGTTCTTGCAAGGTTGAAGTTGAACAACTCAATAAATTAGAAACTGATAAAGGTGCTTGGTTGGCGTATACCATTGAAGAAAAAGGTCAGCCCAGTCGCGCATTAATTCCTGATATTTTTAAAACGGCTTTAGATAAATTACCCATTCCAAAACGTATGCATTGGGGTGATTTAGACGCTCTATTTGTTCGACCTGTGCATTGGGCAGTGATTTTATTGGGTGAAGAAGTGATTCAAACCAATGTGTTGAGTGTTAGAAGTTCTAACCTCTCTTTTGGACATCGCTTTCATGCTCCCCAGAGTATTATCTTA
>JAGLFC010000128.1 GCA_023144715.1 Gammaproteobacteria bacterium
TAATTTACGCTTTTTATCTGCCTGACGTTTTTCTTCTAATTTTTTACGCGTTAATGCTTCACGCTTACGTTGTTCAGTTATTTTTTGCTGTTTTATATTATTGACTTTTTCGACATAATCATTCATATTGACTGTCGTGACTTGGATATGATTTTCTTTTTTTAAAATAATCTTTTTCGGCTTATCCATAGGCCAATTAATAAAGAGAAATATTAGTAAAAGTAAATGAAAAAATACTGCAAAAGAAAAAGCAGTACTGTTTTCTCTTATCCAGTTAAACATTCAAAAATTTTCCATTTACACAGCTTGCTCATTATCTGCTCTATCATTCTGTCAACTTATCATCAAGTGCTTTTGTCATTAATCCAACATCCACAATTCCCGCTTGAGAAAGTAATGCTAATACATCCATAATAAAAACATAACGCACTTCTTTATCTCCTGAGATTAGCACAGATACATTGGCCTCTTTCTGTTGTTTATTCATTATTTGTTCAATTAACTGTTCACGAACCACTGCCTTTTCATTGCCCATTCCAATCGTCAAATAAAGTTTTCCAGCAACATCCACTTTAACAATAATGGTTTGTGAAGGCTTAATATCTAATGATTCTGTATCATCACTTTCTGGCAAACTGACTTTAACGCCTTGAGTCAATAAGGGCGTAGAAATCATAAAAATCACCAATAAAACCATCATGACATCAATATAAGGCACTACATTAATTTCAGCCATCGGTTTACGGCGGTTTCTTGGCATTAGTTATGCACCTGACGATTTAATAAATTAGAAAATTCTTCCATAAAGGCTTCATAACGTGCTTCTATTCGTTCAACACTATAAGAAAAACGATTATAGGCAATCACGGCTGGAATGGCTGCAAATAATCCCATTGCGGTGGCAATCAGTGCTTCTGCAATACCTGGAGCAACCATTGCCATAGTCGCTTGCTCAACTTGTCCCAAGGCTCGAAATGAATTCATAATGCCCCACACTGTACCAAATAAGCCCACATAAGGACTCGTAGATCCCACGGTTGCAAAAAAAGATAAACCTGTTTCAATTTTATCTATTTCACGATGTAGGGTCACTCGCATAGCACGCTGTGCACCTTCTAAAACAGCCTCTGTGACAATACCCGGTTGTCTACGTAAACGTGCATATTCATGAAAACCTGATTCAAAGATACTGGCCATTCCTTGAGCATTTTTGCGTTGTGATAGAGCCTTATATAAATCGACCAGATCAGCACCTGACCAAAATCGTTGCTCAAATAAATCGGCTTCTTTTTTGGCTTTTTTTAATATCATCCATTTTTGAAAAATCATTGTCCAAGCAATAATAGAGATTAATAATAAACCAAATAACACTAGCTGGACTATAAAAGTAGCATTGGTAACTAAAGAAAGAATTGACATATCGGTATGCATTATTGCGTGTTCCATTGATAATAAAAATTGTGATAATAGTTAATTATATCAGTTGTCATAAAAATAACTCATAAATTTCTTGGGGTAAACGTATGGGTTTTTCTAAGGATTGACTAATCCCTACAATTGTAACCTCACCATCGCTCAATACTTGCTCTTCTCCATTATGTTCATCTTTCCTGATAAGTTGTTGTTTATAAATAATACGGGCTTTACTTAATTTTTTAATAGTGCTTTTAACCCATAAAGCCTCATTAAACAGTGCAGGCTTGATATAATTAATGGATAATGAATGCACTACAAAATAAATTCCTAATTGCTCAACAATTTCATCTTGTTCTAAACCTAAGGTTCTCAGCCACTCTGTTCTTGCTCGTTCCATAAACTTTAAATAATTGGCATGATAGACCACACCACCGCTATCAGTATCTTCATAATACACTCTAATGGGCCAGATAAATTCATTCACAATCATTACTCTTCATTTCTTTTTTTATGTAATCCAGAAGCACTCATGCCAAAGTGTAAATAGGCCATATCAGTTGCCATTCGACCACGTGGCGTTCGCATAATATAACCTTGTTGAATTAAGAAAGGTTCTAACACTTCTTCAATCGTACCTTTTTCTTCACTCATTGCGGCAGCAAGATTATCAACCCCCACAGGACCACCATCAAATTTTTCTATAATACTCAATAAAAGTTTACGATCCATCATATCAAAGCCCATAGAATCAACTTCTAACATATTTAATGCTCGATCAGCCACATCAATATTAATGATACCATCTGCCTTAACTTCTGCATAGTCACGCACTCGACGTAATAAACGATTGGCAATTCGGGGTGTACCACGTGAACGCTTGGCAATTTCTCGTGCGCCATGAGGTTCGATTTCAACACCCATTATGTGTGCTGAACGAGAAACAATATGAGAGAGATCAGCTTCTGAATAAAATTCTAGTCGTTGTACAATACCAAAACGGTCACGTAAAGGAGAGGTTAATAAACCTGCTCGCGTAGTGGCACCAATTAAGGTAAAAGAAGGTAAATCCAATTTAATAGAACGAGCCGCTGGACCTTCACCAATCATAATATCCAATTGATTATCTTCCATTGCTGGGTATAACACTTCTTCAACAATCGCACTCAAACGATGAATTTCATCAATAAAGAGGACATCTCCTTCTTCAAGATTCGTTAATAAGGCCGCTAAATCACCCGGTCGTTCTAACACAGGCCCTGAAGTTTGACGCATATTCACGCCCATTTCGTTGGCAATAATATGTGATAAAGTGGTTTTACCCAAACCCGGTGGGCCAAAAATCAGTACATGATCCAATGCCTCATGACGCTTTTTAGCCGCTGGAATAAAAATTTCCATCTGTTCGCAGACGGCGGGTTGCCCAACATAATCATTAAGCGTTTTAGGACGTATTGCTCGCTCAAACTGTTCATCATTATGGGTATCTACCGCTGAAATAATGCCTTCTTTTTGTTTCATAACTTCAGCTAAACTTTACTTCTCAACGCATATTTTATTAACGATTCTGTGGTCTGGTCTTGCTTATCTATTTTACTGATCATTTTACTGGCTTCAATCGGTTTATATCCTAGGGCAATTAATGCACTGGTTGCCTCTTTGATTATATATTGCTCATTGGCTTGATTCTCTGATCCCGTCGTGTTTTTACTTTGTTCAGTTGCTGAATTATCTTGCCAATCCGCTAAACGATCTTTCATTTCAATAATTAATCGTTGTGCTGTTTTTTTACCAATACCGGGTAAACGAATCAAACCCACTTCATCATTATTTTTAACCACTTGTACAAATTCATCCACACTAATACCTGATAAAATAGCCAATGCCAACTTTGGCCCGACACCATTTACCTTAATCAGGCCTTTAAATAAGAGCCGTTCGGATTCATTATAAAAACCATAGAGTAATTGTGCATCTTCACGTACCACTAAATGAGTTAATAGTACGGCAGGCTGATTGAGTTCTGGTAACTGATAAAAGGTACTCATCGGTGCTTGCACTTCATAACCCACACCTTGAATATCTAATAATAAAAAAGGGGGTGTTTTTTGTATCAATATTCCTGATAATCGTCCAATCATTTTGCAACCTTATTATAACCTAAAGCGTTTTTTTCGCCGACTACCAATCGCTTTTAATACTTCAGCAGGATAACGCTCACTCGCCTTACTTTTAAACTCCATCATGGTTTTTCGGGTATTGGCATGACATACTGCAATCGCTAAAGCATCTGCCGCATCAGCTTGAGGCGTTTCATTTAAGTTTAGCAACATTTTGATCATTTGCTGAACTTGAGATTTAGAGGCATGTCCTCGCCCGACTACCGCTTGTTTCACTTGGTTAGCACTATATTCTGAAACAGGAATATTATCAGCCATCACGGCACAGATAGCAGCCCCTCTTGCCTGACCTAATTTTAATGCTGAATCGGGATTATGGGCGACAAATACTTGCTCAATCGCCATTTCATCGGGCGACCAGTCTTGTACAACCTGACGAAGATCATTAAAGATGACTTTAAGTCTTAGAGGCAATGCACCACCTCCTGTTTTGATGACACCACATTCCAAAAACTGTAAACGGTTGCCTGATGATTCTATGAGACCATAGCCTGTTTTTAAAGAACCGGGATCAATACCCAGAATAATTTTGTGCTTGGTCGGTGTTAAACGAATAGCCATTCCTTCTTTATATTTATAATCATTCTTCTGCTAATTGAGCCATCACTTCATCCGAAAATTCAGAATTAGAATACACATTTTGTACATCATCTAAATCTTCGAGCATATCGACAAGACGCATCACTTTTTGTGCATCGACAAGCGTTAAATCAACACTGGTCGAGGATTTCATTGTGACTTCAGCCATTTCTGGTTCAAAACCAGCGGTAACCATTGCATCTTTAACATCCATAAAATCTTCAGCGGTTGTGGTGACATCAATAGAACCATCTTCATGACTTTCTACATCATCGGCACCACTGTCCAAAGCTGCCTCCATGATAGCGTCTTCATCACTGCCTGTTGGATAGCTTAAAATACCAATTTTGCTAAAGATATAAGCCACTGAACCATCAGTGCCTAGGTTGCCACCTAATTTAGTAAAAGCATGGCGTACCTCAGCCACAGTACGATTGCGATTATCCGTCAGACAATCCACCATAACGGCAACACCACTAGGGCCATAACCTTCATAGCGAATTTCATCAAAATTATCGCCATCATTGTCACCTGCACCACGCTTAATCGCACGTTCAACCGTATCACGGGTCATATTGGCACGTAATGATTTATCAACAATCGCGCGTAAACGTGGATTGGCATCAGCATCACCGCCACCCAAACGGGCTGCCACAGTAATTTCACGGATTAATTTAGTAAATAATTTACCTCGTTTAGCATCCTGTCCTTTTTTACGATGTTGAATATTTGCCCATTTACTATGACCAGCCATAAGAACCTCTTTAAATTTAACTATTATAAATAATTACTATTTATTATTGAGCAAGATAACGCTTACTCAGCAGGTGTTTTCGTAATCACTTCACGCTTTTTAATGCCTAATTCTTTCAGTTGAAGCGCACTGACACTGGAAGGGGCAGACGTGAGCAAACAAGCCGCTGATTGTGTTTTTGGAAAAGCCATCACTTCGCGAATGGAACTGGCACCCGTCATTAACATAATCAAACGATCCAAACCAAAGGCAATACCTGCATGAGGAGGACAGCCATATTTTAAGGCATCCAATAAGAAACCAAATTTATCCTGAGCTTCTTGTTCATCAATACCCAATAAACCAAAGACACTTTCTTGCATCGCCTGTTTATGAATACGTACTGAACCACCACCTAACTCTGTACCATTGAGGATCATATCATAAGCTCTGGATAAGCTTTCACCGGGATTATCCAATAAATCTTGTGGATTATCACTGCTAGGAGCAGTAAATGGATGGTGTAAGGCCGTCCAACGTTTTGCACCGTCATCGTATTCAAACATAGGGAAGTCAACCACCCAAAGTGGTTGCCAACCATGTTTCACTAAATCTAAATCTTGAGCGACTTTGATTCTTAATGCCCCTAGAGCTTCATTAACAATCTTAGTTTTATCCGCACCAAAGAAAATTAAATCGCCATCTTCCGCATTGGTTCTCTCTAAAATAGTACTTAATGCTTCATCAGGAATAAATTTAACAATCGGTGATTGTAAACCTTCACGACCTAAGGCTTTTTCATTGACTTTAATATAAGCCAGACCACGCGCCCCATAAATAGACACATATTGGGTATAACCATCAATTTGTTTACGGGTTAAAGCCGATCCATTAGGAACACGCAATGCGGTAACACGACTATTGGCATCTTTTGCAGGGCCTGAAAAAACTTTAAAATCGACATCGGTTAAAACATCAGCGACTTCAACCAATTCTAAATCAATACGTAGATCAGGTTTATCACTACCATAACGATCCATTGCTTCGGCATAAGTCATACGAGGAAATGGATTGGGTAATTGTTGCTCTAATGATTGGGCAAACACATGACGCATCATGTCTTCCATCATGCTCATCAAATCATCCTCTTTCATAAAAGAGGTTTCAATATCAAGTTGGGTAAATTCTGGCTGACGATCAGCACGAAGATCTTCATCACGGAAACAACGTGTCACCTGATAATAACGATCCATACCCGACATCATGAGTAATTGTTTAAATAATTGAGGCGATTGAGGCAGAGCAAAAAATTCGCCCTGATGGGTACGACTCGGCACTAAATAATCACGAGCACCTTCGGGAGTGGCCTTAGTTAAAATAGGCGTTTCAATATCTAAAAAACCTTGATCATCAAGATAATTACGCAATTGTCGAGTAATCTTAGAGCGTAGCATTAAACGTTGTTGCATCTCAGGACGGCGTAAATCAATATAACGATAACGCAAACGATGCTCTTCTGACACATCATCGTCATCAAGTTGAAAAGGAGGCGTTTCTGAGGCATTTAAAACAACCAATTCCAAAGCCAACACTTCTACTTGTCCTGTGGGCATTTCAGAATTTTCTGTCCCTTCTGGACGTTGGCGTACCTTACCTTTTACTTGCAGTACAAATTCATTACGCACTTTTTCTGCCAGCATAAACATTTCTGGAATATCAGGATCAAAAACAATCTGTGAAACACCTTCACGATCTCTTAAATCAACAAAAATAACACCACCATGATCACGACGACGATGCACCCAGCCTGTTAATGTTATCTCTTGATCAATATGTTCTTGTGTTAAATGCCCGCAATAATGGCTTCGCATACCCTGATTCCTGTTTTTGACTAAATATATAAACTAACAAATGTGTATTAAAAAAACAGGTAATTTTAATCTTTGTAGGTTCAGACTACAAGAGCTGAAATACAAGTATACAGGGCAATCGTATTAAAAATAACTTGACATAACCTCTCTAACTTACTCTATTACTTAATGTTAAGCTCAGTAAAATAATCAAAAAGAAGCCAATATGTTATAAATTCTAGTTTACATAAGTTTCAATCCACGCACCTGTGAAGGTGCGACAAAGGCACTGTAGATCCTCAAAAAGTTTCTACAAAGTTTCAATCCACGCACCCGTGAAGGTGCGACTGCTCAATTCTAACTAATTGAAAAGA
>JAGLFC010000129.1 GCA_023144715.1 Gammaproteobacteria bacterium
GTCAATGCAAATACTTATGCGGCCTTTGCCTATGCTTTACATGTGGTATATGGAAAAGATGCCATTAAAGAACCCTCTAAAGAGCGTGTTTTTAAATTGATTAATTGGGTGATGGGTCAGCAACAAAAAGAAGGTTCTTGGTATTATTATGCAGATAATGATGCAGGAAATTTTATTGATTGCTTTCATTCTTGCTTTATAATAAAAAATTTATTAAAAGTTAGAAAATTATTAACGATTGAAGATCCTCATTTAGATCACTCTATTAACCATGGCTGGGATTTTATTAAAAATAATTTTTATGATAATAAAAAAGGTTTATGTCAACGTTTTATTAAAAAGGATATAAAAGATCCTTTTGTTTGGGATTTGTACGATCAGGCAGAATATCTTGGTTTATTAATAGACTTTAATTTGCTTGAAGAAGCAAATATTTTTTCTGAACATACAGAAAAAATATTTAAAAAAGGTGATGATTGGTATTGCAAAATTGATATTTTTGGACGTCGTTGGGGAAAAAATTTTATGCGTTGGGGAATTGTACCTTTTCTTTATCATAAAGCACGCCTTACACGTGCCAATAATGATGCCTTATGTGCGGAATAATTGGCACTATCACAGATTCTAATCAAATAATTGATTGGAATTCAGGACTTGCTTCATTAGCTCATCGAGGCCCTGATGGACAGGGTGAAAAAGTACTTTTGCTCAATAATATTCAGGTATGGTTGGCACATACAAGGCTTTCTATACTGGACTTATCTCCAGCAGGACACCAACCCATGCAAAGTAAAAATGGTCGTTGGTGGTTAACCTTTAATGGTGAAATTTATAATCATCTTGAGCTACGCCAGTCTCTTCAATGTTCATTTACGTGTCATTCAGATACTGAAACCTTAATTGAATTAATTGCCCAGCAGGGGATTACTTCAATTTTACCCAAGCTCAATGGTATGTTTGCTTTTGCTGCTTTGGATACGCATAACAATAAACTCTATCTTGTTCGTGATCCTTATGGTATTAAACCACTGTATTATTTTCAAAAAAATAATACGTTTGCTTTTTCGTCAGAAGTAAAAGCATTGCATAAAATGGGCTTGCTAGAAGCCGCACCTGATGTAAATGCCTTACAAGGTTTTCTGAGCCTTAGATACGTACCATCTCCCGATACTCTTTGGAAAGGGATTCAACGTTTAAAACCAGGACATATTCTTGATCTCAATCTGGACAGTATGGAAGTCAATATTTCTTCTTTTATAAAACCAGTGAGTACGCAGTTTTCTGGAACATTGGAAGAAGCATCGAGTGCTTATCAGGGGCAACTTAAAGAAGCTATTGGACGGCAGCTACTCTCTGATGTGCCTGTAGGTGTTTTATTATCAGGTGGTATAGATTCAGCTTTAGTGGCTGCTATGGCAAAAGATTTAGGACATCAATTACCTTGTTTTACCGTTGGTTTTGGTCAACAACACAGTGAATGTGAAATTTCGGATGCTCAAGAAACGGCTCAAGTTTTAGGCTTGCCTATTTCCTCTATTGTAGTAACACCAGAAGCCATGCTTGAGGCATTGCCTAATATTGTGAAATCAGTTGAAGAGCCTTTGGGAACAACCTCTATTATGCCTATGTGGCATTTAGTACAACGTGTTAGAGAAGATGTTACTGTGGTGTTAACAGGTCAGGGAACCGATGAACCTTGGGGAGGTTATCGACGTTATCAAGTTGAAATGGTACGACGTTTAATGCCGTCTACATCATTTTGGCATTTGCTCAAAAATATAGGAAATATTGCAGGAAGTCGATTACCTGATGTGTTGGAGCGAGGATTAAGAACCTTACCTGAAGCACAATTAGCCAATCGTGCATTAGAAGCCTGTGCACTTTTTTCTGCCAGTGAGCGTCAATTATTAACAGGTTCTTCAGATCATGGTGGTACTCTTGATATAATGAATGATTGGATGACTTGGTTAAAACCTTCGGGTTGTAGTGCTGCTGAAAGCATGATGCGAGTAGATGCACGGATGAATCTTGCAGATGATTTACTTCTCTATGGTGATAAAATTTCTATGGCAACTTCACTTGAAGCACGTGTCCCTATGCTTGATATTGAATTGATGAAATTTGTTGAAAGCTTACCATTACACTATCGTGTTACTTTAGGGCGTTCAAAAATAGCCCATAAACAGATGGCGGAACGTTACCTCCCATCCTCCATTGTGCATAGAAAAAAGAAAGGGTTTCAAGTGCCTTTTGGAGAATGGTCACGAGGGGCTTGGCGTGACTTTGTAGAAGAGGCTTTGTTAGCGGATAATGCACCGCATCTTGCTTATTTTAACAAAAAAGGACTGGAAACTCTTTGGCATGAACATCTTACCCAAAAACGTGATCGCAGTCGTCAAATATTTGCCTTGCTTATGTTGTCACTTTGGTGGCGTGAAATGGTTTCTATTACATAAATATTAAATAAAAGTTGGATAAGTGAAAAATTATTCTATAAAACGTATTGAAGTCCTTAATTGTCCTATGGATGTGATTTCTATGGATGATACTGTTCATCTCATCGCCGATAGAATTCAACATAAAAATTTTATGCAACATGTGGTGGTTAATGTGGCTAAAATAATTAATATGCGTAACGATCCTATTTTGAATGAGTCGGTTCGCTCCTGTGAAATTATTAATATTGATGGTATGGGGGTTTTATTAGGTGCTCGTTTTTTAGGTCATGATATTGCAGAACGAGTGGCAGGTATTGATTTGTTTTATCGTTTATTACAAATGAGTGCGGAGCAAGAATTGCCTATTTTTTTATTAGGTGCTAAAGATGATATTGTCAACGAGACCTGTCAGCGTATTAAAAAAAAATACCCTACTTTAAAAGTAGCCGGTATTCATCATGGTTATTTTTGGGATGATGAGGAAGCGGTTGTTAATAAAATACGACAATCAAAGGCACGCTTATTATTTGTCGCCATTACTTCACCTAAAAAAGAAAATTTTATTAATCACTGGCAAGATAAATTAGGGGTTGATTTTGTCATGGGTGTGGGTGGTACGTTTGATGTGGTTGCGGGTAAAGTAAAACGTGCACCTGTTTGGATGCAAAAGTATGGGTTAGAATGGTTATATCGTGTTATTCAAGAACCTAGAAGGATGTGGAAACGTTATTTAGTCACGAATAGCCAATTTTTATGGTTGGTCATTAAATCAAAATTAGGTTTAAAAATAAAGTAATGAATAAGCAATATGTATACTTACTTATTATTATTTTATTAAGTGGTATCACACTGTTCACTTATCATTTTATGGAACGATACCAAATAGTAGGTGATGATTTACTCTTAAATGGTACATTTGATGATGATTTAAATTTTTGGATAATACCTGATATTTTAGATAAAAAAAGTTCAGTGGATGTGTTTTCTGGGTATTTATTGTTTGCTTCAGCTTCGAGCAATTCATCCGTTAGAGTGTTTCAAGAATTAACAGTTCCCAAGGGAAAATTTGTTAGATTAATGGCTGATGTCTCAACAATGAATGTTGTGGCAGGAGAAAAAAACTGGCAAAAAGCAAGAGTGTATTTTGTCAATCAAGTCAAAGGTAAAGATATGTGGCAGTTAAAGCATCATCTTTTTAAATTAGATGAATCACACTCATGGTCATTTTATCAGGAAGAATTTAAAATTCATCCACAGGCTGATACATTAAGAATTGCCATTCAATTGCCTCAAGGCGGTGGTGTGATTGCCTTGGATAACCTGTCAGCATTTGTTGTTGAAAAAAAACAAAATGTTCTTTATTTTTCATATTTTTTAATATTTTTATGGCTTGTTTTAGCGGTTTTGTGTATTTATTATCTGCGTAAACAAAAACATATTTATCTTTTATTGATGGCCAGTAGTGCTGTATTGAGCTTAATGCTAATCCCTCATGAATTAAAATTATTAATAATCGACTGGGTACAAACTGCACTTTTTATTGAAAATAAAAACAATATTATTGATCTGACTTTCAATCAAACTAATACTATTGAAACAGCAGATACACACGTTCAAGAAAAAAACTTTTATACATTTTTACCATCAACTATCATATTGACTTGGAGTCAATTAGGGCATTTTTTTATATTCTTTTTTTATACTTTTTTAGTAATGAGCTTTCAAAAAAATAACTTAATAAAATCAATCAGTTTTATCTGTATTTTAGCGATGGTCACTGAAATTTTACAGCTATTTACGCCTGATCGTCAAGCAGATATAGTCGATTTTATGGTTAATATAATGGGTATTATGGTTGCAAGTGTATTATTTTTTTCTATAAAAAGCTTATCAAAATTAAAGAATAAGTAGAAAATAGTGAAAATTTTTGTAACAGGTACAAGAGGGATTCCAAATATCCCAGGTGGTATTGAAAGTCATTGTCAACAATTATACCCACTTATTGTTAAACAAGGGCATGAAGTTAAGCTCAGTCGTCGTAAACCCTATGTCAGATCGGATACTAATGAAACAAAATTGCAGAATTGGTCAGGTGTACAATTAGTTGATAATTTTGCACCAAAAATAAAAAGTTTAGAAGCACTGGTACATACCTTTATTGCTATTTTAGAAGCAAAAAAATGGAAGGCTGATATTGTTCATATTCATGCTATTGGTCCTTCTATTATGTCGCCTATTGCTCGTTTATTAGGTTTGAAAGTGGTTATTACCCATCATGGACCAGATTATAAAAGAGAAAAATGGGGGCAGGTGGCACGTTTTGTTTTACGTGTGGGTGAAAAAATGGGAGGATTATTTGCTCATGATATCATCGCTATCTCTCAAGTGATTCAAAAAATTATTAAAAAACATTGTCATCGTGAAAGCCATTTAATTTACAATGGTGTGCAAATACCTAAAAAAATAGAAAATACTGCTTATATTGAATCATTGAATCTCATTGCTGACAATTATATTATTGCTATAGCACGTTTTGTTCCAGAAAAAGGTTTGCATGATTTAATTAACGCATATAAGCACTCAAGCTTAAAATGTAAACTCGTTCTTGTCGGCAGTTCAGATCATGAAGATGATTATAGTCGTCATCTACAAAAAATGGCAAGCGTTGATCAAAATATTATTTTAACGGGTTATCTTACAGGCAATAAATTAAATCAAATACTGTCTCATGCTAGACTTTTTGTATTACCTTCTTACTTTGAAGGCTTACCCATCGCATTATTAGAAGCATTAAGTTATGGAATAATGCCTTTAGTCTCTAATATACCCGCAAATTTAGAAGTTGGACTTGATTCTACTTATTATTTTCAGTGTAAAAATACAGATGAGTTACACTATAAATTAAAGCAACTCTGGTTTTCTGAATTTAGTATAAAAGATAAAAAACAATTAATTAATCTTGTTAAAACTAAATACAATTGG
>JAGLFC010000013.1 GCA_023144715.1 Gammaproteobacteria bacterium
GCACATAGTGATGAGTTTTCTCAACGTTTTGGCTTGGGTTTTTCAGCTATAGATAGAGAAGAAAATATTCGCCGTATTGGTGCTGTGGCAGAAATATTTACTCAAAGTGGTGTCATTGCACTGACCGCATTTATCAGCCCTTATCGCATTGATAGAGATAAAGTGCGTGATACTTTAAAGGCAGGTGAATTTATTGAAATCTTTGTTGATACATCACTTGAAATCTGTGAAAAACGTGATCCTAAAGGTTTATACAAGAAAGCACGTGCAGGTGAAATAAAAGGTTTTACAGGGATTGACGATCCGTATGAAGTGCCTGAAAACGCAGAATTGACTTTATTATCAGGTGAAAAAACGCCTGATGTGTTAGCGGATGAAGTGATTGTCTATTTAAAAGATAAGGGCATTATTCATAATTAAATAATATAGAAAATGAGTTTCTATCATTAATATGGGACTCATTTTTTAATATATTAATAACATCAATGAGGAAAAGAAATTGGATATTACCATAGCATTATTTCTAATGTTTATATCAACCATTTTGATTGCTAAGGCATGTGATGGCTTTGAAGTGGCGGCAGATTATCTGGGACGCAATATGTCCGAAGGAGTTAAAGGGGCTTCTATTAATGCTGTGGGCAGTTCTATGCCTGAGCTGTTTGCCACCTCTATATTTTTGTTTGTATTTGCAGATACGAGTGGTTTTGCTGGAGGCATTGGTACAACGGCAGGTAGTGCTGTTTTTAATACCATGATTATTCCTGCTTTGAGTATTTTAGCCGCTATCAAATTGTTTAAAGTGGCTCATATTAATGTTTCAAAAAAAGTGGTTTTACGTGATGGCTTAATGCTTATTGCCGCTGAATTTATTTTGATTGTCACCATTGGTGAAACACTGGAATGGTGGCATGGTTTAATGTTAATGCTACTTTACTTGGGGTATTCTGGTTATATGTTTATCTCTATGGAAAAGAAGCCTGAAACTTTAGATCAAGATGTTTATGAAGCACATAAAGAAGAGGAACATAATACAGCAGAAGGACATCTCAGTCTAAGTAATCGTTTTATTGCCTTTTTTAAAATTAATTTAGAAGAAGCCGTTATTGCGAATAATAAAATAACAACGGGTAATTCATGGACGTTATTATTGGTTGCAACCACTATTATTGCAGTAGCCTGTTATATTCTGGTGGCTGCTTGTGAATCATTTGCTCATGAGATTGGTATTCATGGCTATTTTGTTGCAGTGATTTTAGTGGCTGCTGCCAGTAGTATACCTGATACGATTTTATCTATAAAAGATGCCAAAAAAGGTAATTATGATGATGCGGTTTCTAATGCCTTAGGCAGTAATATTTTTGATATTTGTTTTGCATTAGGTCTGCCTTTATTTATCTATACATTAATCTATGGCACGATTACCATGCCCGCTGAAATGGTCGAGCATGTCTCTGAATTGAGAATTTTACTGCTTATATTAACCATTGGTGCATTCTTTGTTTTCTTCTTTGGTCGTTCTATGGGTCAGAAAAAGGCCTATGCGTTATTAGCCATGTATATTGTGTTTATCACCTATATTATTGCACGTGCGTATGAAATGCCTTGGATAGAGCCTGTGAGTAATATGTTACATACCATACAAGGATTTTTATAAAGAATACTCAATATAAGAAGTGTTTATATTGATTACTGTGTTGATAGATGTATTTGATCTCTTTCTTAAATATCTATCAGCAGAGCCTATTGACTGTTTATATCACTGATGCAGGTGATACTCTAAGTACTTCTTCTACCGTTGTAATCCCTCTTGCCACTTTATTAGCCCCATTTAAACGCAGTGGTTTATAACCATCTTTAATGGCCTGACGACGCAATTGATCAAGCTCCGCATCTCTGCTTAATAATTGTTTAAATTTCCGACTCAGAGGTAACATTTCAAATAAACCCACTCTCCCTAAATAGCCTGTATTACGACATTCAATACAGCCACCCGGTTTATAGACTTTTTTAGGTAATTTACTTTTCCAAGGTTTGACAATATCAAGCCAGATACTTTCATCTAATTGTGTTTCAACCTTACAATGTGGGCAAAGTGTCCTGACTAATCGCTGTGCCATAATACCAATAATACTTGAATGCACAAGATAAGAAGGCACGCCAATATCTTGTAAGCGGATCAAGGCTGAGAGAGTATCATTAGTGTGCAATGTTGATAGTACTAAATGCCCTGTTAAAGAAGCCTGAATCGCCATTTCAGCAGTTTCTTTATCTCGAATCTCACCAATCATGATAATATCAGGATCCTGTCGCATTAACGTTTTAATACCCTGAGCAAAATCTAAATTAATTTTTTGTTGTACTTGCATTTGATTAAATAAGGGTTCAATCATTTCAATAGGATCTTCCACGGTACACACATTGACTTCTGGTTTGGCTAATTGGCGTAAAGTGGTATAAAGTGTACTGGTTTTTCCTGATCCTGTGGGCCCTGTGACGAGAATAATGCCATTAGGCTGTTTAATCATATTTTGCCAATGTTTTAATTCTAATTGACCAAAGCCTAAAGAGGCAAAACCCCTTTGTAAAACTTTAGGATCAAAAATACGCATCACTAACTTTTCCCCAAAAGCAGTTGGCATGGTTGATAAACGTAATTCCACTTCTTGACCACTAGGAGTTTTAGTTTTAATCCGTCCATCTTGAGGACGACGTTTTTCGGAAACATCCATACGACCCAAAATTTTAATACGGCTTGATACAGCATTCATAACGGCTGCTGGAATTTCATACACTTGTTGCATAATACCATCAATACGAAAACGCACGTTGGCCTGTTTGCGTCTTGGTTCAAGATGAATATCACTGGCTCGTTGTTCAAAGGCATATTGTAATAACCAATCAACAATACCGACAATATGGTTATTATCGGCATCTAAATTACCACTGCGTCCCATTTCAATGAGTTGTTCTAAGTTTTGCATCCCCATGATTTCATCATCAGACTGATATTCAGCCTGTGTAACAGATTTAGAAACACTATAAAATTCAACTAAAAAATGAGCAATATCATCAGGATTGGCTAACACTAATTTAACTTTTTTTTCTGCAATACGTTCAATTTCACTACACCATGAGTGTTGAAATGGTTGTGCCGTGGCGACATAAAGCTCATTTACAGTCACTTCAACAGGTAAAATATTAAAATTTCTAGCATAAGAAAAAGACATAAATGAGGTAACACTACGGACATCTGTCACCAATGGATCAATGCGTTTAGTGGGTATATTGGTTTTTTCTGAAAGCCATTGTAATAGTTCATCAGAGGTAATTAATTGATCAGGATGGCTTTTATTTTTCCAGCCTCGTTCAATAATGACTGAAAATGGGTGCTGTTGACTGTACTGATTATGAGTATCTAATGCTTTTAAAACTTGAGCATTTTCTTTAGATACAACATTATCAATAATCAGTTGATCTAAAACTTTATAAAGTGCTAGTTTGCCATCTGGCAATATCAGTTGATTTTTGTGCATTGTTTCTTTTACTCATCACTATTAATATTTTATATAGCCACTGATTTAGAGAAAATCAAAGGAATTTTATGAGTATTTTTTTAACGATATTTTTGGTGTTCATAAAATGTCTCTAGTGCTTATATTATTTTATAATCACTAAAAAGTGATATACTTTATTATCTTACTCTTTATTCTTTAAGAAGTGCTAAAAATAATGCCTAAACTCATCCTTTTTAATAAGCCCTACAATGTCTTATGTCAATTTACAGATTCTGATCCTATACATGCTTCTCATAGAAAAAATTTATCTGATTATTTAATGATTGATAAGGTCTATCCAGCAGGACGTTTAGATCGAGACAGTGAAGGTTTATTATTACTCACTGACTCAGGCACGTTACAACATAAAATTGCCCATCCGAAACAGTACAAAGAAAAATCTTATTGGGTACAAGTAGAAGGTGCAATCAGCGATCAAGCTATTGCTGAATTACGAGCTGGTATTATTCTTAAAGAGGGATGCACTCGCCCTGCAAAAGCAAGAAAAATAGATCCACCTGATATTTGGGAAAGAACACCCGCAGTCAGATTTCGTAAAGATATTCCAACCTCATGGCTAGAATTAACCATTTCTGAAGGTAAAAATCGCCAAGTTAGACGTATGACCGCAGCGGTGGGTTTTCCTACTTTGCGTTTAATTCGCCACCGTATTGGACAGTGGACATTAAAGAATTTACAATCAGGAGAATACCGTATTTTAAAGGTTTAGTCATGTGTTCTATTTTAAGTACGAGTACCCATTCCACCTTGGCTATTACTCAGGTTACTGATTCCTTGAGTTTGACTTATTTGGTTATACACCCCTTGTGTGGGTGCAATCCATACCATTCCAGGCCCTGTAAACGTTTGTAAAAGTCCTTCACCACTGGTGAGTGATTGAAACAGTGTTTTACCTGATTTTTCTGCTTGAAAACTGACTGTTTTTGTTCTAACTAAAGCAAAATTGCCATCAACAGAGAGTTTTTCACCTGCTTTTAACTCATACATTAATAACTCATCCATGGGTACAGGAGAGACTAAGGCGACAATACCTGAACCTTTAATTTGAGTTTGAAATAAACCTTCACCACCAAATAACGCACTGGATACATTACCTTGTAACTTTGCACTGATTTCTAAGCCATCAGAGGCACAATAAAAAGTACCTTTATCAACAATCAGTGCATTATCTTCAATATTGAATAACAAATAATGTCCAAAAGAGGGTTCTAAAAATATTTCTCCACTGCCTTTAATACGTGATTGAAAAAGTGTTTCGCCTGTTAATACACTACGAAATAAACCCCGACTCAGTCCTTGAGTGTTTGATTCTAACTGTAAATGACCCTTCATAAAATATAAAGCACCCGGTTCTATAATCACTTCACTTTTTTCAAGTGTGATGCGTATCATTTTTAGGTGAATATCAGCTTGATTGGCAAAAAACACCTTTTCAGCGACATTCAAATCACTAGAACCTTTTAATGATCGATATTGCACTACTTCAAATTTTGTTCCTGCCACTTTTTCGGTATCAAGTACATCAAATTGATCCGTATCATTCATTTTATATTCCTTTAGTTAATATTTTAAATATAAAAATTTTACTCTAAAAAATAGTAAAAAAAAAGCTTATAATAATTTTAAAGGATAAGTTTTGGTCGGATAATATTGGGTGAATCAGTTGTATTTACCTTAATATGTCACCATGTATTATGTGAGTATTTTGTTATTATTTATAACAATCTATTTAGATTGTTCAGACACTAAAGGAAATAAAATATGTTATCCAATTTTTTACAGCAAGCACGTAGTAAGATCAATGACATGAAGGATGAGGCTCTAAAATATAAATCAAAAAGTTTTCTTAATGCGGCTTTAGGGGGCAGTGCTTTAATTGCTATGGCAGATGGCACTATTGATGCTCAAGAAAAAACAAAGATGATGGCATTTATTGAAAATAATGATGCCTTATCTATTTATGAAAATTCTGAAGTCGTTCAAACATGGGAAGATTATATATCCACTTTAGAAATGGATGCTGATATTGGTGAAGCAAAAGCTATGTCGGCACTGGGTAAAATAAAAGGCAAAGATGAGCAAGCACGATTGGTTTTGCGAATGGTGTGTGCAATCGGTGCCTCTGATGGTGATTTTGATGCAGATGAGCAAAAAGTCGCTGCAAAAATAGCCTTAGAATTAGGCTTAAATCCTTCTGATTTTGATTTAGCATAATAATATATAAATAATAGGAGAAAAAAATGGCAGTAAATCTCAGTAAAGGTGGTCGAGTTAATTTAGAAAAAGAAGCACCCGGCTTACAAAATATACTTTTGGGCTTAGGTTGGGATTGTAAGAAAGCCGACGGCACTGATTTTGATTTAGATGCCTCACTATTAATGCTTGATGCTGCGGATAAACCCGCAGGCGATAATAGCTTTATTTTTTACAATAATAAGACCAGTCCTTGCGGTGCAGTCGTACATGCAGGTGACAATCTGACTGGAGAAGGTGATGGTGATGATGAAAAAATAACCATTGCATTACCAAAACTTCCTGATAATATTGAGAAAATGATCATTGCGGTTACAATCAATGATGCCGAAGCACGCAACCAAAATTTTGGTCTGGTGGATAATGCTTTTATTCGTGTTGCCAATGATGACAATAATGAAGACATTGCACGTTACGATTTAACAGAAGATTATTCTACAGAAACTTCATTGATTTTTGGTGAGCTGTATCGTAAAGACGGTGAATGGCGTTTTGCAGCAAAAGGTGATGGGTTTGCAGGAGGTTTAAAAGCCTATTTAGCTTCTTATGGTATTGATTCTTAATTCAATATCTTAATGAAAAAATTTAATTTAATATAATAATCAAATAATGGAGTAAAACATGAGCGTATCATTACAAAAAGGCGGTAATGTTAGTTTAGATAAAGCAGCACCCGGCATGACAAAAATGCTGATTGGTCTTGGTTGGGATGAGCGTGCCACTGATGGTGCAACATTTGACTTAGATGCCAGTGTTTTTTTACTAAAGGATGATGGTAAAGTCAGAGGTGATGATGATTTTATTTTTTATAATAACTTAACCTCTAGTGATGGTTCAGTCGTTCACCAAGGTGATAATCGTACAGGTGCGGGTGATGGTGACGATGAAGCTGTTAAAATTGATTTATCTAAAGTTCCTGCCGAAGTGGATAAAATTTCAGTCACGGTCACTATTGATGATGCAGTGAGTAGAAATCAAAATTTTGGGCAAGTGGCAAATGCTTTTATTCGTGTGGTGAATGATGAATCTAATGAAGAAGTTGCACGTTATGACTTATCAGAAGATTATTCTATTGAAACCGCTATGATTTTTGGTGAAATTTATCGTCATGGCAGTGAATGGAAATTTAAAGCAGTGGGACAAGGCTATGAAGGTGGTTTAAAAGCCTTAGCAACAGGTTTTGGCATTAATATTGGATAACATGACTTAAATTTTATGATAAAACACATTCAAGCAGGTACATTGAATATTGATTTTTCTCAGGGCGAAGCACGACTGGATGAATTAATGGGCTTTGCCAGTCGAGAAAATGAAAAACGTGGTTTTTTATTTGTCAGTAAAGTGCTGGGCAAACATATTCCTGTTAAACCCTCCGTTATGCGTCATATTTATAATGAACTGGCGGATTTATGCCTGATTGATAGCCCGACTTATGTGATTGGTATGGCTGAAACAGCAACAGGATTAGGGGCTGGAGTAGCGGATAGTCTGGCTCAAAAAAATCCTGACTTGAAGGTGTATTATCAACACACCACTCGACATCAATTAAGCCATCCTGTCTGGTTTACGTTAGATGAAATCCATTCACATGCGGTTGACCATATTTTATATCGACCCAATGATTCTGTATATCAAGGCATTCAATCGTGTGAACGCTTGATTCTTGTGGATGATGAAATGACGACAGGAAGAACATTATTACAACTCGCAGAAGGCGTGCTAGAACGTACACCGAGCATTAAAGAATTGGTTATTGTGACACTCGTGAGTTGGTTAAAACAGGATAAAATGAAAATTTTTGAAGAATTTTCTGTGCCTGTTAAATTTGTACAACTGGTCAAGGGTGAATTTTCATTTAAGCCCGATCCAGAATTTTCAGCGTGTTTACCTGATAATGTAGATGATGGTGTTTGTGAAGAAGAGTCTCGTGATGATTTGGGACGCACAGGCTTATTAATGCCTTATGAATTGCTTCAAAAAGAGGCTATATACCCAAGCAATCAGCCAAACAATGATCCGTTAGTGGTTGTGGGTACAGGTGAACATTTATACCACCCTTTTTTAGTGGCAGAACAGCTTGAAAAAACAGGTGATGTGGTGTTTCAATCGACCACACGATCCCCTATTTTAATAGGTGATGCTATTCAACGTAAAATTCGTTTTGCCATTGCTCATGGTAAGGTCAACTTTATTTATAACCTTCCTACCGAACGACAAAAATTGATCTTATGTGAAAGTGATCGTTTGTCGAAGCAAAATGGCTTAATCAATGATCAACAGGAAGAAATTGATAACAATGAGTCCACACAATCTCTCATCTAAGGCAAAAATTGTTGTCTTTACGGATTTAGATGATACCTTAATTCAAACACAACGTAAGTTACCTCAAGGAGCATCAACGATACTCGGTGCAACCGATAGGGATAATAACCCACTGTCCTTTTTTACACACTCACAAAGCCTCTTATTGGATATGTTTGTCAATAATGGTGCCTCTATTATTCCTATTACAGGACGCAATACGGATGCTTTAAATCGAGTAGAATATCATTTTCAAAGCTTTCGTTCCGTCTCTCATGGTGCGGTGGTATTAACAGGCAATAATACAGTGTGTCAAAATTGGTTGAATGAAATTGAACCATTATTACAAGAGTGGCCCACCCATTTAAACGCCTGTAATAAAGAAATCGAAGACATTATTAAAGCACATCAATTGGATGCCAGAACTCGGGTGATTATTGATCAGGATATTCCTGCTTATATATCAGTAAAAGGTAATGAACAGGATTTAGCCATTATTAAACACCATAATTTATTAGGTCAGGCCTTTAATCGTCATGAAAATGGTCGTAATCACGCACTTTTACCCCCTTATGCCAGCAAGAAAAAAGCAGTGGAATATATCAAAAAAGAGTTGGGTATTACGGTGAATGATTTGGTGATTGGCATAGGGGATAGCCTTTCTGATTTGCCTTTTATGAGTCGTTGCCAATTTTCAATGTTACCGACACAGAGTCAAATTGCCAAGGAACGACTGTATGTCTAATAAACCCTCTGTTAATACACCCTTGCACGGCAGTTATGCACCTGAAGATTGTCTTTTTTTATTAACGCCCATTGAAGCACAATATCATAGTATTGAAAATAAAGAACACTTGATTCAATCAGGGCAATTACATTATTCAGAAATGATTCATAAAGAATCTGCACCGAGTCAAGAATATACCGCTCTTTTTTTGCAAATGACAGAGCAATATAAAAAAAGATTGGCTGCTGAAATTATGTCACTGGCTCAATTAATTGTTGAACAACGTTCAGGCAATATCACGTTATTATCGTTAGCAAGAGCAGGTACACCGATTGGTGTCTTATTACAACGTGCTTTAACACAATGCCTCAATAAGCAATCCACTCATTATTCCATTTCTATTATTCGAGACAGGGGAATTGATGATAATGCGTTGGACTATATTCTTGAACAAGGGCATGATCCAGACAGTATTGTTTTTGTCGATGGTTGGACGGCAAAAGGGGTGATTACTCAAGAATTGCATCAAGCGATTGTGGCTTATAATGCGTCGAGAAATGTGGCGATTGCCTCTGAATTATTTGTGGTGTCTGATATTGGAGGCACGGCGGATGTGCAAGCCACGTTTGATGATTATACCATTCCGAGTGCTTTAATGAATTCCACCGTTTCTGGATTGATTTCTCGTTCTATTTTAAATGATCAAATCAGTCAGACAGACTTTCATGGTTGTGTAAAATACGATCATTTAAGTGCTGTGGATCACTCGATTTGGTTTGTTGATGAAATTTTTAATGAAATGTCGGTGAAGAATTTAGCTCCCCTTATTAAGACCTCTAAAATATCTCGACAAAAGAAAACGCAACAATTTCTTCAATGGATACAGTCTCATTATGGTGTATCGGATATTAATCGAATTAAACCCGGTATTGCCGAAGCCACACGTGTGCTATTACGACGTGTGCCTGATCAATTATTGATACGCACACATCATCATATTGATACACAACATTTAGAACGTTTAGCACTTGAAAAGTCCGTGCCTGTTACGGTACTTCCTGATATGCCGTTTGGTGCCTGTGCATTAATAAAAGATGTACTTACATAAGGACATATAATGTCAGATGCTATGAATGATCAAGCCACCAGTTATTTTGATTTGGGTGCCACTCTTTATACCCCTTGTACTCATGGAAAATTATCCAGTTTATTACAAGATAATACCTTTTCAGCTCGATCAATGGTATTGTGTTTAGAAGATTCAGTCAGAGAAGATGAGCTAGAATTAGCACTTAATAATTTAAAAATATCCTTACAAAACTTTCAGCCTGATATAAAAGTAAAACGCTTTATTCGTCCTCGTAACCCATTGGTTTTGGCTGAAATTTTAAATTATGACAATATTGATAAAATTGATGGTTTTGTGTTGCCAAAATTTGATTTACATACCATTGATTTGTATAAAAAAGTCATTGATGAACAAGAACACAGCTCTTTTTCTTATATGCCTATTTTAGAAACCGCTCAAGTTTTTGATAAAGAGGCAATGATACACTTACGTCAAAAGCTCATTCATTGGAAATCTCATATCAGTTGTCTTAGAATTGGTGGTAATGATTTGATGAATTTATTAGGTATCAAACGTATGAAGGGCATGACTACTTACGATACACCGCTAAGAAGTATTTTAGATCAGCTGATTATTATTTTTCGTACCGAAGGATTTGAATTATCAGCACCTGTGTTTGATATGCTTGATGATGTAGAGACGCTTAAAAAAGAAGTTACTATGGATTTAGCGTATGGTTTTTATGCTAAAACGGCCATTTATCCAGCACATATTCAGGTGATAGAACAGGCATTTTCTCAATTTATACAGAATCACGCCGTTCAAGCCGATTCTGTTCTTGATGATAATGCTTCTGCGGTCTTTAAAATTAATGGTCAAATGATGGAACAAACCTGTCATAAAACGTGGGCATTAAGAACACAACAATTATCAAAACGTTATAATTAACGTTTTATTATCGTTGGTTTATAATCTTATTGAAACTAATAAACCAATATTTTTTACTCATAACTCTTAGTTTAGGAGAAGTATTATGGCAGTATCACTGCAAAAAGGGCAACGCATCAGTTTAGAAAAAGACGGTGGCGGTCAAATGACACAATTATGTGTCGGTGTTAATTGGGGGGCTATTGATACAAAAGGTTTTTTTGGTAATTCAAAAAAAGAAGCCGTTGATTTAGATGCGAGTTGTGCCACCTTTGATGCCAATAAAAATGTACTTGAAGTAGTTTATTTTGGTCAGTTACGTGGGCAAGGTATTCAACATTCAGGTGATGATATGACAGGTGATGTGGATGGTGATGATGGTTTAGATAATGAAGTCATTGTTGTTAACCTAGAACAGGTGAGTGCAACGGTTGATCAAATCGTTTTTGTATTAAATTCTTTTCAAGGACAAGATTTTAAAAGCATTCCTTTTGCCTCTATTCGACTCTATGAAGGTACACCTTCTCGTGTTGATACAGTACATGCTAAATTTGATATTGCGAATGATCCTAAATTTGCAGGTTCAGTATCAATGATTATGGGCAAGTTGTATAAAAAAGAGGGTAAATGGAAATTTACCGCCATCGGTGATACAACGGCTGATAAGAAGTTAGAAGAAACTGTTAAAACTGCTCAAACGACCTATCTATAAGCATTCATTTATGTTAATGCGATGTGACATTTCAGGTTATGATGTCAATAATCTGAAATGCACGACCGCTTTTTAATTCTGATTGTTACCTTAAATACAGAGGACCTAAAATGAGTAGACGATTACCTGTTTATTTATTAATTGATAGTTCGGGATCAATGCATGGTGAACCCATTCATGCCGTTAATGTAGGTATCAGTGCGATGCTTTCAGCACTCAGACAAGATCCTTATGCCTTAGAATCAGTACATGTTTCATTGATCACATTTGATCGAGAAATCAAAGAAATATTACCCTTAACGCCCCTTGATCAAGCTCAAATTGGAGATATTGAACTCCCTAAATCAGGTGCGACTCATTTAGGAGAAGGTCTTGAATTTTTAGCCGAAAAAGTACAAAAAAATGTGGTGAAATCATCTCATGATGTAAAAGGCGATTTTCGTCCCATGCTATTTATTATGACGGATGGTTCACCCTCAGATTTGATGGTATTTAGAGAATCATTGCCAAAAATAAAAGCCTGTCATTTTTCTGAAATTATTGCCTGTGCCGCAGGGCCTAAAGCCAGTACTGAGTATCTCAAAAAAATCACCCATCAAGTGGTGAGTTTAGATACTATGGACAGCACTGCTTTTTCACAATTTTTTAAATGGGTCAGTGATTCCATTACAGCAGGATCGATGAGTGCAGGTGTGGAAGGTTCAATGGACAGTAAATTACCACCGCCACCACCTGAAATTCAATTGGTTTTATAAAAGGGGAAGCCCATGCGCCGTTTACCTATTTTTTTTGTCTTAGATGTATCGGAATCTATGGTGGGAGAACCACTGAGCCAAATGGAAGAAGGTATTGAAAAAATTGTTTCGACCTTACGTCAAGATCCCCATTCACTCGAAACGGTCTCTATAGGCTTGATTGCCTTTGCAGGAAAAGCCAAAGCCATCACTCCCTTAATTGATCTTGTTTCTTTTTATCCCCCTAAAATGCCTATAGGCGGTGGTACATCATTAGGCATTGCCTTAGATGTTTTAATGAAAGAAATAGACACTCAAGTGGTTAAAACCACTTTAGAAGCAAGAGGTGACTGGCAACCTCTGGTTTTTTTAATTACCGATGGTAAGCCCACCGATCAACCTCAAGCCTCGGTCGCACGTTGGCAAAAAGAGTACGCTGATCAGGTATCAATGGTGGCCATTACTTTGGGTAAAAATGCCGATATGCAAGTCTTAAAACAATTAACCGATGATGTATTGACCTTAGAAAGTTCAACAGAAGAAGATTTTAGAAAATTTATTGAATGGGTCAGTGCTTCTGTCAAAGCACAAAGTCAACAAATTGAGGTTGAAGGACAATCCAGTGGTGTTTCTTTGGCTAAGGTCAGTGAGGGTGGCTTAACACTGGTTAAAAATACCGAACAATATTCAAACTCTGATCCCGATTATGTGATACTCACAGGTAAATGTTCAAAAACAAAAAAACCTTACTTGATGAAGTATGCAAAAATTCAAACCGCAGGTATGGATCAGTTTATTAAACAGGAACGTTTTGGATTAGAAGGAGCATACGCCTTAGATAATACCTATTTTGAATGGTCATCAGAACAATTCACCCCTGAAAGTGTAAATACTTCGGTATTAGACGGTGCACCACCTTGTCCATCCTGTGGCAATACCATCGCTTTTGCTATTTGTGAATGTGGGCATATTCTCTGTATGGATGGTTCAGGTTTTGTCGAATGTCCTTGGTGTGATAAACCTCTTCAATTTGACATGAATGGTAAGGGCGGTGATTTTAATGTCAATAGAGGGCAAGGCTAATGGCAGAATTACCAATTTTAGAGCAACGATTTAGAATGCCTAATATCACGGTTGGCAAAGCGTTTAAAGAAAAAATTCAAGCCGTGGGTGATTTGAATGGTGAATTAGAACTGTGTAGTACTCAGATAGATAGTGCATTAGAAGGCTTATCGATCAATGATAACACGTTTATGGCAGAAGGATCGGTTAATAAAAGTGGTGATTATACTATTGAATTATATTGTTATTTGCTCTTAGCCTCAGGTGAAAAACAAAAAGTCAAAGGCATGTTAAAAGTATCTGTCATTCCTGATCCCCATTCTCTATGGAAAAATTTACCCTCTGATCATAATGCACCTTTTCATAAATCTGATAGTGCCTCTGATTCTTGTAAGACAGACTCTGCTCACTTCATTGCCGCGAGTGTGAGAGGACGATCACATGCACACAAAGGGATTCATAGAGAGGATGATATTACAATACATTGCTCTTCTTCACAATGGAGTATTATGGCGATAGCAGATGGTGCAGGATCTTGTCAATACTCAAGACGCGGATCAGAATTAGCCACCTTGTGTGCCACAGAGACATTAAAAGAAACACTGAATGATCATTATGGCTCGGATTTAGAAAAGATTATCACTGAGTCATTAATAGAAAAGTCCGATGATAAAAAAGCGATAAAAATCAAACAAACACTGGGTAACATCTATCAGCAAACAATGGTTAAAGCGGTTCACAATGTCGCGTTAGCCATTCAAGAAGAAGTCAATATTCTTAATGATACTGGTGATCAAAAAAAAGATAACAATCCTATCTGTTTTAAAGATTTTTCAACCACATTATTGTTAGTCGCATACAAGCCTGTGAGCGATGGTTATTTAATTTTTTCTTTTTGGGTGGGTGATGGTGTGGCAGTTATTTATGATAAGGGCAAAAGTGTCACACTTTTAGGTGAGCCTGATAGCGGTGAATATGCAGGACAAACACGCTTTCTGGATTATAAACTCTTTGAAGACAGTCATATTTATAATCGTATTCGTATTCAAAAAGTATCCTCAATGACAGCTTTAATACTGGCTACCGATGGTATTAGTGATGCTAAATTTGATACAGAAAAACAATTATCCAGTGTTGAACAATGGGATGTTTTATGGAATGAATTGGAACCGATTGTTAATAATAACGACTTGAAACAAGGTGAAAAAAACTTATTAAAGTGG
>JAGLFC010000130.1 GCA_023144715.1 Gammaproteobacteria bacterium
AATCATGCCACTGATGAATTATTGATCACACAATTTTCTGCCATTGAAACACAACTTACTGCTATTGAGTCATTACAAAATGAGAGTACAGCACAGCACAATCAGTTAAATAATGCTGAAAAAAATTGCCTACAATTAGCCAACACACACACCACAGCAAGTAACACTATGGTGATACACCGTGAAGCCGTCACGCAAGCCTCAGAACAACTCGAACTCAATAAAAACCTGCTTGATACGCATTTAAATAATCGTTTATTGCGAGAATATCGATCCGAAAAAGAGCATCTTTTACGTGAAATAGGATTCATCAACACCATTATTGAATTAAGTGAGGAGCGTACAAAACTCAGTGATGATAAGCCATGTCCTCTGTGTGGTGCAATTGATCATCCTTATGCACAAGGTAATATACCCTCAAAAGATAAGACTGAACAAAAAATAAATGATCTCACTCTATTGATAAAAAAAGCAGAACAATTTGAGAAAAACATTAAAGAGTCAGAGAAAATTGAACAAAAAGCAGTCAAACAACTGATTGGTACTGAAAAGACCCTCATAACGGCTGACAATAATCACAAACATGCTCAAAAAGCCATAAAAATACTGATAAACACACGTGATAAAGACATTCAACAACTGGATATTTTAAAAAATAATACCTTAATTAAATTACAACCATTGAATATAGTCGATATTCCCTCCGCTGATATAAAAACCTTAATTATTTCATTAAAGGATCGATTACAGCAATGGCAACAACAACACGCTAAAAAACAGGAGTTGGAACAAGATTATCATCGACTGAATAGCCAGCGTACAGAATTACAGGGACTGCTTCACGCACAACAAGTATCACTCAATGAAAAAAATCAGCAATTGGAACAGTTACACCATGAACACAGCCAACAAACTATAAAACGTACTGATTTATTCGGGACAAAACAACCGAATCAAGAAGAAGACAAATTAGAGCAAGCCATTATTGGTTCAGAAGAATTTGCCAAACAACAAACAATAAAACACAATGATGCAACGCTACAATTAAACCAGTTAAACAATCGTATTGCCACATTAACCCATAGCCTATCCCATCGAAGTAATGAGCTTGAACAATGTGAAAAAAACTTTTCTCAATATTTGACAAAGGCTGATTTTACGGATGAATCTGTGTTTGTAGCAAGTCGTTTATCCAATGAGCAACGTGATCAGTTAATTAAGCAAGCCAAAGCATTGGATTATAAAACAATTGAACTTCAGGGGAAAAAACAGGATCGAGAAACACATCGAATAAATGAACTCAATAAGAATCTCAGTAAATTGAGCTTAATCGAGCTAGAATCTGAACACATAGTCATTGACACGACACTCAAACAGATCATCAATGACAGTGCCACCTTAAAACACCGTTTAGAGAATAATAGCCAAGCAATACAAAGTATTAAGGAACAAAAATATAAGATTGATCAGCAAAAATACCAATGCCGTAAATGGGAGCAATTACACGGACTTATTGGCTCTGCTGATGGCAAAAAATTCAGAAACTTTGCTCAGGGTCTTACTTTTGAATTAATGGTTTCTCATGCCAATAAGCAATTAGAAAAAATGACCGATAGGTATTTATTGATACGTGACGATAATAAACCGTTGGCACTGAATGTTATTGATCACTACCAAGCAGGTGAAATACGTTCCACAAAAAATCTTTCAGGCGGTGAAAGCTTTATTATTAGTCTGACACTGGCATTAGGCTTATCAAAAATGGCCAGTCATAAAGTACGAGTGGATTCTCTATTTTTAGATGAAGGTTTTGGCACTTTAGACGAAGAGGCTTTAGAAACCGCTTTAGAAACCCTTTCAATGTTGCAACAGGATGGAAAAATAATAGGAATTATTTCTCATATCAATGCGTTAAAAGAACGTATCAGCACACAAATATCCATTCAGCCACTTTCAGGAGGTAAAAGCTCAATCAATGGACCAGGCTGTCAGTCTATTAACATCAATAAATAATTTTATTTCTACCACTGTGTTTGGCTTCATAGAGCTTAATATCTGCTTTATTAATTAATTCAAACATTGATTCATCACTGGCAAAAGCAAGTCCACCACTAATAGTAATTGAAATTCTTTTTTCTTCCCAATGAATTTTAAATTGCTCTATGGTTAAACGAATCTGTTCTAACAGATGGTGTGCTTCATGAGTATTAATACAAGGTAATATGAGTAAAATTTCTTCACCACCATAGCGAATAGCCACATCTTCTTTTCTGATACATTTTTTAATCAAAGCACCCACTTCAATAAGAACTTTATCTCCAGCAGAATGTCCATAAGTGTCATTGATTATTTTAAAAAAATCGAGATCTAATAAAGCAATTGCAATTTGTATCTTATGATCACGTTGATGTAATAAAAATAATTTTGGAGCAAATTCTTGTAGGTAAAGGCGAGTATATAAGCCTGTTAAAGGATCGGTAATGGCATTATTCACAATATTTTTTTGATAGGTATCACGAATATAGAGAAATAATAAGAACGTTGAAATAAATAATCCTAATATAATTCCCAAAAATAAAGATAAATTTCGAGTGTAATAATACTTATCTAATGGCACAACAATATTCACATTAAGCTGAATATTATGTAATGTATTGATATATAAAATATAATGTTTCTTGTTGGAGGTTAAAATACGAGCATAACGATTAAGAAATTTATGATCCGTGAGTTCTAAAGGTTTAATCGCTATATCAGCATAGGTTTGGTATATTTTTACATGATTTAATTCATTGTTAGATAAAGTCTTCAATGAATGAAATAGCCAATCAGTTTTTGTTGAAATAAAAATAATATCATTTTTATCAGAGATAATGACCTCTTCTTCTCTTTGCTCAAATTGCTGTTGTAATTTTTCTTGTAAGATATCCATACCAATTTTTACGACCAGTACGCCTTGTATGGAATTATTACTCATAATGGGCTTGGCTAAATAATAGCCTAATTTTTTAGAAGTCAAACCTAAAGCAATATAACGTCCTGTTTTATTGTCTATAGCATCTATAAAGTAGGGTCTAATTGAATAATTATTACCCACAAATGATTGTTTACTTTTCCAATTACTAGAGGCTAAAGTATGGCCATTTATATCCAATAAATAAACCACTTGAGCATCACTTAAACTAACAATTTCCTCTAGTTTCAGGTTAGTTTTATCTCTAATATCCGTATTATCAGGTTCTTCTAATAAATTTTTAACACAAGAACACATCTGCACCATACTGGGTAACAGTTCAAAACGTGAAATTTCACTAATCAGAAAATCACCTGAAGAGCTGGCAAGCATAGAAGCATCATTTTGAGCCTGAGTCATTATAATACGCTCACCAATAAGGTAGCCCAATAATGAAAAAAAGGAAATAATCAATAAAACCAATGAAGCAATAAGTTTATTATTACCAATATCTTGTTTAAGTGTCATGTGAACTATTTTTATAAAAAAAAAGTTTGCTGGTTAAAGCAAACTTTTTTAAGAGTATAGGAACGTTAATTAAAAAGACTAATCGTCACTTTCTTCCTCTTCTACTCCAGGGGTATCATCAGCGGGATCGTATCCTGCTGGTAATTCATGAGCAATTCCCTTATGACACTGAATACAAGTCCAACCATTTTCTATTGCTTCGTCATGACGATCAGCACTGCGTTCTTCTTGTTTATCAAAGTCCATAGAATCAAATTCATGACAATTACGACACTCACGAGAATCCGTTTTTAACATACGTTTCCATTCATTTGTTGCTAATTGTAAACGTTTACTTTCAAATTTTTCAGGTGTATCAATCGTACCTAACATTTTATGATATAACTCGTTAGATGCCTTAATTTTACGAACAATCTTATGCACCCATTCTTTAGGTACATGACAATCAGGACAAGTTGCTCTTACACCTGTGCGATTTGAATAATGAATGGTCTCGGTATATTCTTGATAGACATTTTCTTCCATTTCATGACAAGAAATACAAAATGATTCTTGGTTGGTGGCTTCCATTGCAGTATTAAAACCACCCCAGAAAAGCACACCTAATATAAAACCAAATAATAATACTTTCAAAGTACCTTCTTTTGAAAATAATCCCATTAATTTAATCCCCTTAATTTTAGTACAACATAAAAAACCCGATGCAGCATATTATACATGACTGATCGGATTATTAGAATATATTAATATAATAAATATTAATAGTGTTACTTAAATACCTTCGTAGGTATTTTCAACAAGAGGACTATCACCTGTTTGTGAAACATGACATTGAGTACAAAAATAGCGACGACTCGAAAGATGATCTAACTTGGTGCCATCACGAGCAATATAATGGCTTTCACCCACTCTTGTCGCTTTCTCTTTTTTATAGGCTTTTTCACTATGGCATTTCATACAGCCATTATTTTTAATTGAAATCCTATATTTATCAATCTTGTGCGGAATCATCGGTGGTTGTAATTTATAATTACGTTCAATACCACCTGACACAGTCGCCACTTTATGTTTTTTGGGTTTATTGGCATCCGAATCAAGAGCAGAGTCACCACGCAATGATTCAACAGAAAATGCGACCGATGAAAATATCATGGCCGTTATTGCTAATAAAAAAATCGAAAGGACTTTTTTTGTTTTTACATTTTTAAACATTTTTTTTCTCCATTTAAAATCTGGAACTAAAATTTTAGTGTACTTCTAACGTTTAATCGATCTTGTCGTAAAACTAAAGACCTCTTCATCACAAATATCAATACAGCGTCCACAATTGGTACAATTCATTTCATCAATCAAGGGACTGATACCCTGTTTTGCACCCTTTAATGCGGGTCGTATAACCTTAGGCTCTGGACACACCACAAAACAATCATTACAGTCATCACATTGATCACGTTTGGACGCACTGACCCGTAGCACACTTTTTTTGCTTAATAGGCTATAAAAAGCACCCACAGGGCATAAGTGACCACACCAACCTCTTTGACTGATAAATAAGTCAAATAAGAAAATGCCTACAATCACCATCCACGCCCATCCCATACCAAAAATAATACCGCGAAACATTAATGAAACAGGATTGAACAATTCCCAAACAATTGCACCTGTAATAACAGGTAAGACCAAGGTTAATAGTAATAACCAATAGCGTGTGTTACGCGAAAACTGGCTTGATACTTTTAAGCCTAATTTTCGACGCATCCAAGCAGCAGCATCGGTCACCATATTGACGGGGCATATCCAAGAGCAATACACTCGTCCACCAACCAGAAGATAAAATGTCAAAATAATAAGGACACCTATTACACCTGTTTGTGTGGGTAAATTACCCGACATCAATGCTTGCAACATGACATAAGGATCAGAAAGTGGTAACAGATCCAACGTTAAACTGGATGCCATATTCCCTTTTATAATCCACACACCCCACAACGGTCCTGTTAAAAATAAAAGCAGTAGACTCAATTGACTGATACGACGAAGTATCAACCATTTATTAGCGCCTAACCAGCCCTTCTTTGCCAGTGCTTGTTGTCCAACGGACTGCTTTTCGCCTCGCTTTTCATCAAGAGTAGTCGCCACCATTATTTATTTTCCTCCTGCTGTTGCTGAAATCTCTTCAGACTGTCTAGCGGATTAGAAGAATAAGGGGTTTCCTCAGATTTAGCTTCAGAAAGTTTGCCTGTATCATAATCATAACTCACCCCTTCAGGTAAATTATACTGATGTTCAACATCAGGTGTGACCAGACTTTCTCCTGCGACTTTTTTCTGTTTCCAGCCAAAGCGATAGTGTTCACCGACCAGACCTTTTGCAAGCTCCATAGGCAATACTTTGATTGCAGCTTCATCCAGAATACAGGCTTTTTCACATTTACCACAGCCTGTGCAACTATCAGAATGAACGACAGGGATAAACATAGCATGTCTACCCGAACGAGGATTACGGCTCATTTCAATGGTGATTGCGTCACCCTGTACAGGGCAAACATTAAAACAAACCTCACAACGCAAGCCCTGAAAGGCAATACACTCTTCTTGATCGATTAATACGGCCAGACCCATACGAGCATCTTCAATCACTGTTAAATCATGATCCAGTGCATGAGTTGGACAAGCGACAACACAAGGAATATCTTCACACATCTCACAAGGTTTATCTCGTGCAACAAAATAAGGCGTACCAAAAGGGACTTGTTCGCCTAATTCTGCCAACTTGAGCATATCGTAAGGGCAGTCTCTTACACAGAGACCACAACGGATACACGCACCTGAAAATTGCTCCTCAGGTAATGCACCTGGGGGACGAATAACCCATGCTGGTGTGGACTCGGCTTGACGAGAATAAGTTCCCATCCCAAGTCCCAACAACCCCGCACCACACGCAGTTTTGAGAGTTTCTCCCATAAACTTGCGTCGGCTCAGTATTGCTTTGTTAGCATTTTGGACAGTATCCCCCCGCCCTTTCTCGTTAGACATATAAATTCTTAATCCTCATATCATCGAGTCATAATCAATTGATGACCCTGTATTTATTGATGTTAATTATTCGTTAGAAAACAATTGTTGAAATGGTTACACTTTAACAATTTTACAGGCACACTTTTTGTAATCCGTTTCTTTTGACAGCGGATCAGTGGCATCTAAAGTGGCTTTATTAATTAAGCGACCTGCATCAAACCACGGTACAAACACTAAGCCTCTTGGTGGCTTATTACGTCCCTTAGTTTCGACACGTGCGGTAATTTCACCCCGTTTAGTCATCAATTTAGCTTTAGAGCCATTGCGTAATTTACGCTTTTTGGCATCTTTTTTGTGCATATAGATCACTGCGTCAGGAACTGCACGATAAAGCTCAGGCACACGACGAGTCATAGAACCCGAATGCCAATGTTCAAGAACACGCCCTGTACATAACCATAAATCATGTTCTTTATCAGGCATTTCTGGAGGGGCTTCATAAGGGGCAGAAATAATTTTTGCTCGACCACCGTTCTTCTTATGATTACCATAGAAGTAAGCCGCCCCTTTTTTACCATCAGGATTATTTTTAGCCACATAAGGATCATAACCTTCACGGAAACGCCATA